>JAFDAI010000019.1 GCA_019313905.1 Deltaproteobacteria bacterium
AAATAATTGACGCAAACCTGCCACTTTGGTATTGCTGTCTACAAGGGAATTGGATGATTGAAAAGTGGTAAGGTTATTTCCGGAACAGGTGGCAGTTTTCACCGGAATACGCAGGAAAGACCACGCCACCTTCGAAGACTACTGCCGGGAACGGTGGGAGTTTAAAACATCATACGCAAATTATCTCGTTGCCTCGACAGATGTGATGGAGAATTTGACCACAATTGTGGTCAAACCAGCCAACGAAGGACAGACTCGTCCCCTCACCAAGCTCGAACCCGAGCTGCAGAAAGAAGCCTGGCAGAAAGCCGTCGATACCGCCCCGGATGGAAAAATCACAGCCCGGCATGAAGGAAAAGAGTTGCTGAGAGCGGTGGGATTTGTGACCGATCGATCACATTTTCACAATAGAAAATAAAACTGTGTAGATAGTAAGGATAGTTTTCGTGACAATTGGTCGAAAAGGGAATTTTTATAAAATAAAAGCGAATTATTGCGATAAACCCTCCAAGTATCTACTCTAAAAAAAGAATCAAAAAAATTGTTGACAAAGGAATTCTTTTGATTTATATAGTCGGAAACTGATTCTGATGTTAGGAAAGTAATGGATTATACAAAAAAACAAATTTCAGAGATTACACGTCTTTCTCTTCGCCTCGTTCAGTTTTATACTGAGGAGGGTGTCGTGATACCAGATATTGATGAAGGGAAAGGGCGTGGAAAAAGAAGAAAATATTCTTGTAAAAATCTTACAGAGTTTTTATTAATCAAGGAGTTATCTGATTACGGGATTACTCTGCAGAAGATTAAATTTATAATGAATTTTTTGAACTTAAAGACGACAGTGTTTATTGATAATTCAAGAGACATAGAGGATGGATTGGAAGAATATAACATAAAAACCTACATTATCATTTACAAGGATATAGATGGAAAAATAGGAATCAGGCACGTCACGAGAGCTGGAAAGGGTGATAGAAAAGATATGGAGAATTTGTTGAATGGGGTAACCGATGAATATCAAAGTATATTAATAATTAATTTCAGTAAGTTATTACAGACAAAATAGGGGGGAGTTTTTTTTCAAAAGGAGTAGTCAGAATCTGATTCAGTATCATGAGGGGGTTATTATGAATCGTTTATTGAAAGCAAAGATCGTTGAGAAGTTCGGCACCCAAGGTGATTTTGCTGCAGCGATAAAAGCAGATGAGGCAGTTGTGTCACGGGTTATACGTGGCAGGCGGGAGTTAAATGTAGAAAGCCAAAAGAAATGGGCAGACAAGCTGGAGTGCAGGCCGGTAGAGATTTTTCAGGATAATTAATGGAAATCTTAAGTATCAAAGATACAGCGACATTTATCAATCGGACAGAGGGGGCGATCCGCAAGCTTTGCCTGCGACGTGCTATTCCTTTCCGGAAACCTGCTGGTCGTTTGATCTTCATCCGTAGTGAACTTGAACGGTGGATTGAGAATGCTCCTGGTGTGGGGCTGCAGGATATTAAGAATGAGTAAAACCGAAACCACAATGATATTCCCCGAACCCCTCGTAGATTTCAAATCAGGGTCTATGGCTCTCCCCGCGTTTTGGGTCCTTTCGGCGACCTTTTCTCTAAGCGGTTACGGAAGGCGCGGGATTTGGGTGCAGTTAACATTCTGTTTTCTATAGAAATTTAGATTGTGGTTTAAGTTTATTGGGAGACTCGAAAGGTGGTTTTACGAACTGAAAGAATGGAGAAACGATGACCGATAGCACGGAGAAACCGACAAAAAACCAGAAGGCGAAGGAGCCGCTTACAAAAGAAGAGATTAAAAAACTTGTGGAGGCGAGAGTTGCCCAGGAGATAGATAAGATAGCACCCCCTCTGGCTGAAGAAATCCCGGATTTGTTTTGGGATCAGTGTTTAGACGCGGGCCAACTCGGGGCTGGTATTGCGTACGCTATAATCCATCGGGGTCAATATGCTTACAACGCGACGACGGGCGAATGGCTTAAGTGGGACCCAGCGAAGCACTGGGCTCATGATGAGAGTGAGGAGTACCTGGCTGCAGTTGAAAATGTTTCAATGAAGTATGCAGGTAGGGCAGCCCAGCTGGGCGAACAGGCCCGCAGGATTTCACAAGGCCTTGAAGATGGGGATCTCTCGAAGGTTCTCCATCGGCAGGGTTTGTTTCTGAAGGAAATCAAAAAAATGCGTTCTGAACGATATCGCGCAGGCATCCCGAAGTTCGCCCGGACAAACAATATTGAATCACTGTCTGTTCCTGGTGATCAATTTAACAAAAAATTGATGTCTTACCCGGTTGCGAATGGTGTGGTTGATCTACGATCTGGCCGCCTGAACGACTCCAGGCCGTCGGATTATTTTACCACAGCCAGCCCTTATAATTATTTGGGTATCAGCAAAAAGACTATAGCTGAAAATGCCCCAAAATTTCTTGGCACATTACGAGAAACTTTTAGCGACAAAACCGAGCTGATAGATTTTTTTCAGAGATCCGCCGGTTGCTGGTTGTCGGGCTCTGCTTCAGATAATCGATTCTGGACGCTGTCAGGGGACGGAAGAAACGGCAAGACCGTACTCGTGGAAGGTATTTCCAATGTCATGGGCCACTTTGCGCGTGCCATTCCCTCCGAAATGTTACTCGAACAAAGGATAGCCCGCAGCGCTGCAGCTCCCAGTCCAGACATCATGCTACTCAAGGACCTACGCCTTGCCATTGCTTCCGAATCGTCTGAAGGACGTCACTGGGCATCGAGCAAGGTAAAATGGCTCTCTGGGTCAGATGAACTGGTTGGCCGATCACCCCACGACAAGCACCTCTCTCATTTTAAACCATCTCACTCACTCGTGCTTTTGACAAATTCCCGACCGCAAGCCCCGGCATGGGATTACGCGTTCTGGGAGAGGTTGCTTTTGATTCCTTTTACGACTGCCTTTGTTGACAGAGCGCCGCAATTATCGCACGAGCGGCGGGCTAACAAGAATCTTATGAATGAACTGAAAAAAGAGGGGGACGGCATACTCTCATGGCTCGTTGAAGGTTGTTTGCTTTGGCAGAAGCGCGGGTTGGATCCGCCGCCGATCGTATTACAAGAAACCGAGGCATATCGCAGAGATGAAGATTTGCTCGCGGATTTTATCGAGGATGTTTGTTTCCTCGAACCGGTGGTTGTGAGTGGGTCGACTGAGATCTATCGCGCCTTTGAAGCGTGGTATCTGGAAAATGTGGGAAAGAAAGTGCCTTCTCAAAACTGGCTGTCTAAACAGCTTCGACGAAGGTTTGAACGGAAAAAAATAAATGGCCGTCACCATTATGTCGGAATTGCCATTCAGGGCACCTAAGGGAGGATTGGAGCGTTTTTCTTATAAAACTTTTTTTGTTCATTTTTCATTTTCTTAGGGGACTTTATAGTATTTTACCCCTTACCCTCCCTTAAGTGGAAAAGTAAAAAGAGGTCTTAAAAAGCAAAAGTAGACAATATGCTAACAATATCAGGTAATAAGGAGTTTGAGACATGAACCAAAGAAATGAACTTGAAATTCTTAACTTTAAAAATCTCTTGGCAGTTTTATCTTGGTTGCAGAAAACCGGCTGGAAAATTTCCAGGGCCGGGATTTATAAGCACCGAGCGGAAGGGAAAATCAGGCAGCAACCGGACGGTACATATTCGGCGAAAGACGTCGATAAATACTCTCGCACTTTTTTGAAAAGAAAATCGACCGGCAAACGTCTCCGAGACGGTATTGATGATCTTCAACGCCGCAAAACAGAACTCGAGGTCCGCAAACTCCAGATCGACAATGCTCGTAACGAACACAGACAACAGGTTGAGGAGGGCAACTATATCCCGAAGGATCAATTTGAAATTGAAGTTGTATCCAGGGCGTCGGTCCTTGACGCAGGGCTCGCGCATCTATTTCAGTCGGAGGCCGGCGCGTGGATCCACCTGGTCGGCGGCGATCAGCGAAAACTTCCGGAGCTGATCGGGATCCTCATTGCAGCGAAGGACAATCTCTTGAACCAGTATGCCCGGTCGCATGAGTTTGTTGTCGAGTTCGGCGAAGAGGTAGGGCAGGATTGAGAGCTTTGGGGATGTTTACCTGAATTGGATAAAAGGGGAATAGGGGTATGAATGAATCATTATTACAGAAATTTGACAGAGACCTCTTGGATGAAGACCGATGCCGGGAATGGTTCTTACGTTGGCTATATGGATTCTCGATACAGTGTCCAAGCTGTGGATATCCTCTCAAAGAAAAACGATTGCCCCGGTTCTTTGAGGGTAAAATCAGTTACTGTTCTAATTGTGGAAAGAAATGGTACCCACTTAGGGGTTCCCCGTTTTATTGGACAAAATTCACATATCAAGAGCTAGTTGTAATTCTATTTTTATGGGAACTCGGTATCACACCCGAGATAATCGCCACACTTCTTAAGCGGCAATCGGTCGCGGTCCTTGGGGCAATTGGGAAAATTGAAAAGGTAAAGCGACAGATAAACACCGTGCCTTAGAAATGCCCATACTTGAGTATGGGCCAGGTCGAGAAAGTCCAATACAGGGCGATTGTGTGAGTTATTTTTATTAGCGAATACAGTAGGTTAGAAATACGGGCCGGAACACATGAAAACCAGTGGAACCAAAAAAAATTACCGTGTCGATGAAGTGGCGACAATCCTGAATTGCTCCACACGGACGATTTACCGCCTGCTTGCGGATGGCGAAATCCTCGCCTTTTATGTCCGCAAGTCCTTGCGTGTTCCTGCTGAGGGTGTCGAACTATATATGAAGCAGCAGATTGTGAGATTTCAAGAGGAGAACGATATCGACGGTGAATTTTCCGTGACAGGCTCGCCATCCTCGCCTCTGGGTGACTGACGGATTAGGAAAACACCTGGAGTTGGATTAAAATAAGAAAAAAAATGAGGAGCCTTAGATATGAAATTTACGGAAAAGGTACGGCAGCGGATCGCCAACAGGTCAACCTCTGACTTATGCGATCTTGAGCTGGTAATGGGCAATGAAGACCAACGTAGGGCCTTCCATTTAAGAATAACAGACCTCCAAAAGAATTTTCCACGTATTAAGTACGATTTAACGGGTAATGCTTCCGGCGCCGGCAAAAATGATGTTGATGCGTTAGCTGCGGGGGAATTTCTGCCAAGTATAGGGTTTATGATGACCTGGGCGAAGAGATTTTATCCTGAATTTATGGGATCAGGATCACCGTTGAACACGGCGATTCAAGAGAATTTGGACAGACTCTCGAGAGATGAAGGAATAAAGAATTTCAAAGCCGTAGAACAAAAATTACCGTCGAGGGCGGCAGTGCAAAGAGATTTAAAAAAACTTTCAGAGGATAAAGGTTTGAAAGATATGAATGAATTAGCCAAAACTTTAAAGACTAAACAAGGTGAAAGAACGTACGTGAAAACTTTTGCACAGGTTGTCCAAGCCTACATCGGTTTAGGAAACACGCGAGGGGGTGCCGTTAAGCAGGCTGTAAAAAGCCACAGCGATTTACATGCAAGATATCTTGAGGATCTGCAGACGGCTTCAGGTCTGGATTTTCAAAGCGGAAACTTGAATAACATGCAGACTTTTGAGGAAATGGTAAGAAAAATAAAAAAAGACCGCGGCTTATCATCACGCGCGGAGGCTACCAAGGCATTATGCGACGAGTGTTTAAATACACTAAATGAGATTCAATAAATTGAGATTCAATAACATGAAGCACTAAAACAAAAACAACCCGAAAGGATATAAAACTATGGAAAATCGAATTGAGAAAAGAGCGCTTGAAATGAAAAAAACGATCTATAAGGTTTTCGAGAAACAATTAAAGGACGCCCTGGCGGAGAGAGATCGCACGGAACAACGCATCGAGTCCCATAAGCTGCAGTTGGAGCTTTACAAAAATCGGGTGAGGGATATAGAGGCCGCGATTGAAGAACGGCGCAAAGAACTTCCGGATCTCCTTGCGAAAGGCGAGGATCCTGGACAAATATCAAAGAAAATGTCTGAGCTTAAAAGTGAATTTGCAGAAGTTTCTGAATGGATTGAAGCGCTTGAAACGCATGTTCTCCCGCCTGAATCCCTGAGGCTTGCACAGAATCAGCAAACCGTCCAGGATATCTCACTTTCGGGTGTTCGCCAACTTCGTGAACAGTATACGGCGGATTTGAATGAAAAAGCCCTGGACCTTGAAGCGGACATCCTCGGCTGGGATAAAATGTGTAGGAACATGATAGGTGAACTAAAAATCGTACCCTTCTCCCGCTTCCTATACAGACTAAACATTAAAAACAGGACAATTAACGATCATACTGAATCCCGAGCATAGAGAAAGACAACAGAAAGGCAGGTTTTAAAATGCCCTTACATCTACCAGAAGCTTTATTAACCCAGCATGCGCGAGCGGAAGAAGCTCTTCAGGAAATCCGCCAGTTAAGGTTAAAGTCTCGTCTCTCCTTGAAGGATCTTCGACAGATCGCGAAGTTGCGTGTAGAGATCGCCCAGCTTTCGCCGCCTGAAAGGTATGGCTGGATTGATGGCAGGCCCAGGATCGACATTCTGGCCGAGCTTGTAAAGATCGATCGGCAGACAGCCGAATAGATAAAACCCAGGGGCCAGGGTTGATTCCCGGCACCGGAAACAGGGGTATGATCATGGCAAAATTAAGTGGTACAAGCGTCAGTTATATCATCAACGCGAAAGATGGCACGCAGGCTGCTGTCAACAGCGCGACCGCCGGGACAAAACGTGTCGGTACCGCCACAGAACGAATGGCCGCCCGGACAAAGCTCGAACTCGCGAATATGAGAAAATATTGGCTCGCGGCAAAAGTGGCTATTGGTATTGCCGTTGTTGCCGCCGCGGCCGCGCTTCGAAATATCATTATATCTACCGCTGAAACGGGTGATCAGTTTCATAAAATGGCCCTGCGGACCGGTGTTACAGTAGAGAAGCTATCAGCTCTTGGCTACGCCGCTCAAATCTCCGGGACAGACATAAAAACCCTGGAAAAATCCCTGCGCTATGCCTCCAAAGTAATGGTCGATTATTCACTCGGCATAGGTGAAGGAAAACGTACTCTTGATGCGCTGGGATTAACAGTCGTTGGTACTAATGGTAAAATGAAGGGGACGGCTGATTTCCTGGTGGAGGTGGCCGATAAATTTAAAAATATGGAGGATGCGACCCAAATGGCCGCTTATGCCTCGGAGATCTTCGGGGCGAAGGCAGGCACACAGTTGTTGCCTCTCCTGAAACTGGGAAGTGAGGGCATCGAGGCCCTGATGCAGAAAGCTAAAGAGCTTGGAATAGTCATGAGTGCTGAGGATGCTGCAAAAGCAGCCGAGTTCACTGATGCTATGACCGATTTGAAGGGCGCGCTGGAGGGCGTGAAGAGAATAATTGGCACAGAACTCTTGCCGGCAGTGAAGGATTATGTTGAGAAAATGACCGAGTGGATCAGGCAAAACAAGGAACTGATAGCGCAGAGGGTAGACGAGACAATCACAAAGATTAGCGATAGTATGGCCACGGTTGTGCGCATTTATAATAGCCTGCCTGCCGGTGTCGTCGGCGCGGCAGGTGTAGGGCTCGTTGGGACAATGCTTTTAGGCCCGCAGGCCGGCGCGGTCCTTGGAACTCTATATCTTGTCAACGCACAAATCGAAAAGTACGGTCTCAATGCCACTAAGCTTCGAGTCGAGGCGGAGATGGCCGCCGATGCCAACGCTTTGGCCGTGAAGATGTCAGGCCTGTTTGGTGGGGGCAGTGCTGGAGAGGTAAGCGGGGCTGGTCGAGGCTGGGAGGATCCCGGCGCGGCCGCGGAGCGACTGCGGATACTGCAGCAGGAGCTTGCCGCTCGTAATGCCGCGAAGACCCGGGCCGATGAAGAGGACGCCGAGAGACGACGCCAATGGCGCATCTGGGTTGCCGAAGAGGAAGCCATCGCTGACGCGCAAACCCGGGCCATGACGCTCGACCAGCAGGCATCGTACTACGAAGCCGACATTGCCGCCGGTGTGGCAGCCTCAAAAAGAAAACTCGATTTGATAAAGAAGACGGCGGAACAGGAAAAGAGAATAAAAGCTGCCGGCTATAAAGATATGATGAGAAACTCGGCTTATTTTTTCCAGGCGATGGGAAAACAAAGCGAGGCGGCATTCAGAGTTTTCCAGGCGATAGAGATCGGACAGACAATGATGTCAACATATGCAGCGGCACAGGATGCCTACGCATGGGGAATGAAATATGGCGGACCGTATGGTCCGGCTCTTGCCGTAGCTGCAGCGGCTGCAGCGGTAGCGGCGGGCATAGCGCGAGTTCATCAAATTGCTTCCATGACTCCCGATGGAGGAACGGGCGCCGTCGGAACATACTCGGCCTCATCTTCAACCGGATTACCGGAGTCAAACAACAATTCGTATGATACGCCCGGGGGAGACGTAGACGACGAGGAAGAGCAGCTTCGACCCCTCCAGATTACAGTCATCAATTATGGGTATATGAACACTGATGAAGACGGTGTTGCCCGCGACCTGGTCCCGAGAATCCGGAAGGCTATAAAAGATGGTGTGTAAGCATCTTTTAAAGATCAAGACAGAGAGGGAAATACAATGGGAGTTGTTCTTAAACTTCTGTCACGCCCGGAAAGAGATTGGGCATATATAGAAGACCTTCTTCGCAAAAGGCTCACCCATGAAGCGGAGCCGATCAAAATGCAAAACTATGTGATCGGGCGTATGAAAAAAGTCTTTTTCGATAACTGTATTATAACCGGCACTGCGTCTATTGAATTGCCCCGGTCGCTGTCTCCTGGCCAGATCCGGTTCATTTCGACATCTTTAAATAAAGTCTTTGAGCTACACGGGAAGAAATTGAGGTTTTTCAGAGACAGGTTTTTTTTGGATAGGTTTTACCTGGAAGTAGAAAATTATCGATTGAAGCATCCAAAGCCGCGAATAGTCGGGGTGTAAATGTGCCCACTCCAGCGGTCCGCCGGCGGCGAACGATGTCTGGTGTGTCGCGTGCAAGGAGAGGAAAGACGATGATAGTTATCAGTAAAATTGAAGGCCTTGAGGATCTGCAAAAGAAGTTGAAAGGGTTACCGCGGGTGACGGAGAAAGCCACAGTCTCAGCACTGAACAAGCTCGCGAGCCAAGCGAACACCCAGGCGAAGCGGGCTGTTGTCTCTGAATACAGAATCCGGACAAAAGATCTTAATCCTTTCATTAAGCTCTTTCGCGCGAGCGCTAAGGCCGGTGGAAAATTTTATGCCAGGATCCAAGCCACAGGATACCCCTTTCCATTGATGAAATTCGATGCTCGTACCTCCGCATCGATCGCAAAAAAAGGAAGTGTTCCCCCGCAAAAGGGAATCCCTGTCAAGAACAGGAAGGCTGTCTATGTGAGAATTAAAAAGAAACAGGGAAAAAAGAAAGTAGGACACGCTTTTTATGCAAAAATGAAGTCTGGTCATGTCGGGATCTTCAAACGCGAAGGAAAGGAATCTCTCCCAATCAACGAGCGCTTTACGCTGGGACCAATGAAGATGTTTCAAAAGGCGGGCATCAAGGCAATAAAAGAGGTGGTGAGGACAAAGGGCCGGGAAATCTTCCAGCATGAACTTGATTATTATCTGTTAAAAGAAGCCAAAATGTTGCCGGCGAAAAGAAAATAAAATGATGCTACCTCGCAGAATACGACAGAAATGGTTGGGGTTAACGCGTGTCACCCTGACAGCCCCCGCCGCGGGGCTATTCGGGAGGATCGCAACGGGCGATCTTCAATAGCGGTGTCCATCGCGGTCATGCCGGTGTGCCTGGTCGCGGCCTTCATGCAAGAGGGGGCTGAAACCTGCAGCCCCCTCTTTTTAAAAGAGATGTTGTGTGCGAGGCAAAATAGGGATGATAAAATATTCCTTGACATATTTTAAACAGGTCGGTAATCTGCAGGTGCTTAAATTCTAATGCGGGGGCCCTCCGTTATGGGTTTTGTTGTTTGGTTTATAAACTTAATTTGGTCATGGAATCCGGTAACGGTAACGTCCGGGGGTCTCATTAGAGCCTAAGCATTCCATGGCCTTTTTTGTTTATAGGAGGTGTAACAATGATCTGTGACAAATGTATGAAGAAACACGATTTTACCTGTGACTTGCCGGTGCAATTAAACAAACTGGATGCTATCGGTTTGTTAATGATCGGCCTTCGCGGAACACCGCTTTTGACCATCGAGGCAATCCAGGGACTCGGTGGAATCCTCTGCGAGATTCATTATGAATTGCAGAAAATGCATGATGAACTTTACTACGAGGAGGGAGAATCACAACATGAAGAATGAGGAAAAAGTCGTCAAGATGCTGAAAACAGGCGTTGATGAGAAAAAAAAGGAAGGGGAAAGGGTTCATTTTGATGATATTTTTTGTAAGTTGAAATTTATTCTTGAATTTCCAGATATGGACCCATGCAAACGTTCACATTTATCACAATTAATTGATGTGCTATATGAAGAGGTGATGAGGGAGAAGGAGAGAGATACCTTCCAGGAACGACATAAACGAATCATGTCAGACCTTGAAGAAATTAAAAGAGAACGAAGTGTGTATTTTAAAAACAGTAAGCCGGTTGCGCGGAAAGAGGGAGAATGTTCCGTATATAGCGCCTTTAACCGTATACTGGTATAGCGATCACCGTTAAAATTTGGGCATTGGGAGGTCGATATGGACGAATGGAAAGAGTTTACAAACAGCCTGAAGGACCCACTAAGTGACTCTATGAAAGAAAAGAGACGAAGACAAGCTTACAAATGGTTGGATGCGATTCTGGACAGCGGATTGAAAATGCCTGTCAAGTCGATAATGTTAAGTTTAATGTTCGGGTTCAATGAAATTTTATATTGGGAAAATTTCAACTGTGATCGTGAAGCGCAGAGGAAAAGGCAACGCTTTTTAAGAGTACAGCTTAGAAAGTTTGGTTGCGATAGTGAGGTTTTCGGCGATGACGTATTGCAGCTTATTGATACTTCGGGAGAACGGAAAGTTGTGCCGGAAACACAAGAAAAAGTGCCGGTTTTGAAACTGAAGAAAGGGGAGGTTAATCGTCATGTATAAACGAGCCGATTCTTGGTATTCAGATTTTTGGTACAATGGGAGGCGTTATACAAAAACGTGGGGTGCTATCAGCAAGACGGTTGCCAAAGAAAAAGAACAAAAATTCAAGACAGAGGTCCGAGAGGGTAAACACGAACTAAGGGCAAAGAAGATCCTCTTTGAAAACTTTGCGGAAAAGTATCTTGAAGCTGCGCGAGTAAACAAAAAGCCCAGCACTGTTAAACGCAACGAGGTATCAATTAGAATGCTGGAGTCGGATTTTAAGGGCAAGCTGATTGATAAAATTCACCCCTTCATGGTGGAACAGTACAAAAGGACCAGAAAGGAACGAGGGGCAAAGCCGGCGACAATCAACAGAGACGTCACGACCCTGAAAAATATGCTGAACAGAGCCGTAGAATGGGGTTTCCTGCGCTTCAATCCCATTGTGAAGGTCAAGAGCCTGATAGAAGATAATGAGGTCATGTGGTGCCTCACACGGAAAGAGGAAGAGAATCTATTGCAGGAATGTGACAAAAGGCCACAGCGGGAAAAATATCTCAAAGACTTAGCTTTGTTTGCGCTCAATACCGGAATGCGCCAGGCGGAAATATTCAATCTTAAAAAAAGCAATGTGAAGTTGAAAGATCGTTATATTGAGGTCACTGATACGAAAACGCATAACAACCGGAGGACACCAATTAACGATACAACTTGCGAGATACTGAAAAAGAGGTTGAAAGAAAAAGGCTCAGAGTATATATTCCGCAACGAAAAAGGCAGGAAATTAACCGTTCTCACCAATGCGTTCTGGAAAGCGGTTGATGAAGCCAATTTGTATAAGTGGAAAATAGACGAGAAGGGCGAAAAGGAAAGAGTACGTTTTCGTTTTCACGACTTGCGGCATACATTCGGATCCCGGTTAGGTATGGCCGCCGTGGACATTAAAACCATTATGGAGATCATGGGGCATAAAACACACAAAATGGCGATGCGGTATCAGCACCCAGAGGCGAGTCATAAGCTGAATGCGGTCAAAATTCTGGATGAAGTCCCATCAAAATCCACAACAAGGAAAGTTGTGAACTTTAAATCACAATAGATATTAAAGGGTTGCCAAGGTTGGGCAGCGGTCTGCAAAACCGTTATTCACCGGTTCGAGTCCGGTTGCCGCCTCCAATGATGAAGGGGGGATAGGCCTTTACCTTACCCCCCTTTTTTTGTTATGTGCGTCTTCACTCTTTTTTACCTTTGTCCATGTAAGTTTACAGGAGGGGAATATGGCTTTTGAGAAAAACATTCTATGCATCGGGGCGGGCTATGTGGGTGGCCCTACGATGGCAGTGATTGCCAATAAGTGTCCCCAATACAAGGTCACAGTCGCTGACATTAATCCGAGGCGCATTGCCGCGTGGAACTCGGATAATCTTCCCATATACGAACCGGGTCTTGATGAGATCGTAAAAGCGGTTCGTGGCAGGAACCTGTTCTTCAGCACGGAAATTGAAGGGGGAATAAGAGAAGCTGATATAATCTTTGTCAGTGTGAATACTCCGACCAAAACATTCGGCGCGGGTGCAGGAATGGCCGCTGATCTTCAGTACTGGGAGAAGACGGCCAGACAGATACGAGAAGCGTCACAGTCGCATAAGATAATTGTAGAGAAGAGCACACTCCCCGTGAAGACCGCCCTCGCGATGGAACGGATACTTACCTCCACTGCCAATGGGATTCACTTTGACATCCTCTCCAATCCGGAATTTCTGGCTGAGGGAACGGGAATCAAGGATCTGGAGGCGCCGGACAGGGTCCTCATAGGCTCCCGCGAAACGCCTGACGGTCTTAAGGCGAGGAACGAGCTGATTGAGATATATGCCAACTGGGTGCCTCGGGAACGCATAATAACCTCCAATATCTGGAGCAGTGAATTATCAAAACTTGTCTCAAATGCCTTCCTGGCACAAAGGATATCCTCGATAAACTCCATTTCATCCCTGTGTGAAAAAACAGAAGCAAACATAACAGAGGTTGCCAGGGCAGTCGGGATGGACAGCCGTGTGGGAAGCAAATTTCTGAATGCCAGTATCGGTTTTGGTGGATCATGCTTCAAAAAGGATATACTTAACCTGGTCTATATGTGCCGGCATTATGCTCTTGATGAGGTGGCTGATTACTGGGAAGGGGTGGTAAAGGTAAATGACTATCAGAAGGAGCGCTTCATTCTGAATATGCTTGGCGCCATGTTCAACACACTAGCTGGCAAGAAGATATGTCTCTTTGGCTTCGCCTTCAAGGCCAATACGGGTGATACAAGAGAGAGTCCCGCGATATATGTATCCAGAAGGCTTGTCGAAGAAAAAGCCGAACTTGTGATCACTGATCCCCGGGCACTAATAAATGCTGAGACGGACCTGGCGGACATAAAGGAGAAGATAGACTTTATTAAAGATCCCTATGAGGCGGCTGCAGGGTGTGACGCCATTGCCGTTATGACCGAATGGGAGGTATATGCCGCCCTCGATTTTGAAAAGATATATGGAAATATGCAAAAACCCGCCTTCATCTTTGACGGCAGGAATATTCTTGATCACAGTAACCTGTTCAAGATCGGATTCAATGTTTTTCCTGTTGGCAAACCTCCGCTGACGCACTTTTAGGAAATATTGGGGAAAGCAGAGAAGTGGATCGTTAAGAGGAAAATCCCGATCCATTCAAAACCTGACCGCATGGAACTTTTTCAAGGGAACCCGTTGCTTTTGTTATTATTTTCGGTGTGTTATATGGGATAAGCGCGCGGTGGTGTTTGTAAGAAGAATAGAAGACATGATTGAAGGGGCTTAAACGATGGAGAAAAGATTGATAATTACAGTGGATGGTCCCGCGGGTTCCGGGAAGAGCACTGTAAGCAGGATTCTTGCTGAAAGAATATCTTATATCTATCTGGACACAGGGCTTCTTTACAGGGCGGTTGCGTATAAGGCAATGCAGCGTGGAATATCTATCGAGGATGATGAGGCGCTTCGGAAGCTGTGCGATGGTATCGATATTCCTTTTGAGACAGATAATGGGAATATGAAGGTCCTGATAGACGGAGAGGATGTTTCAGGCAGGGTCAGGACTGAGGAGATAGGCATGCTCGCCTCCTCGGTGTCCGCGGTTTCCGCTGTGAGGGACGCTCTTCTTCTGCCACAGAGAAGCGCCGGCAGATATGGAGGCATAGTGGCCGAAGGAAGGGATATGGGGACAGTAGTGTTTCCCGGCGCGGATATAAAATTCTTTCTGGACGCTGATGCCGATGAACGTGCAAAACGCAGGTACGCGCAATTGATGGAAAATGGTATAAACGTCGATCTTGGTGAAATCAAAAAGGGATTAGAAGCCAGGGATTATCAGGATACGCAGAGAGAGATAGCCCCGCTGAAACCGGCCGGCGATTCAGTTATCATTAATACTACCGGAATAGATGTAGAGGGCGTGATTGAGAAGATGACAATTATAGTGGAAAAGCACACAAGATTAGCCGGTAATTAATGCGTTTTTATGAAACACCCAGGATACATTGTCATTCTCAGGTGCAGAGGTAAACAAGAATGGGTAAGCGTAGAACCCGGTACGAACCATTACTGGGGGCGCATATGTCTATTTCAGGTGGCTTGGAGAATGCCCTTATCAGAGGGCATAAACTCGGGTGTAATACAATCCAGATGTTCACCGGAAACTCAAACAGGTGGGAGAGACAGCCACTTGAGAAATCACAGATAGACCTGTTTCGGGAAACAAAGATAGAAACGGGCATAAATCCGGTTATTTCCCATGCCGGCTATCTAATCAATCTGGCTTCGCCTGATGAAGAACTATATAAAAAATCCTTGGATGCAATGCTGGATGAGATCCACAGATGTGAACAGCTTGGCATAGATTATCTTGTTGTACATCCGGGATTTCATAAAGGACGCGGCGAAAAATATGGTATAGACAGAATAACCGGCGCCCTGAACATAATTCATAGAGATACAGTGGGGGTCGGGGTAAAGATTGTGTTGGAGACAACGGCAGGTCAGGGAACTGTCCTTGGGTGCAGTTTTGAACAGATTGCCCGGATTATCGAGAGGGTAACAGAGAGTTCCAGGCTGGCATTTTGTCTTGATACATGTCATATATTTGTGGCAGGATATGACCTGAGAACGAAGAGGGACTATCTTGATATCTTCAGAAAGATTGATGATACAATAGGCATGGAAAACCTGAAGGTTTTCCATCTGAATGATTCAAAAAAAGACATAGGTTCCCGGGTAGACCGGCATGAGGATATTGGAAAGGGAATGATAGGTGAAGGAATATTCAGGCTGGTCATGAGAGATGAATCTCTTAAGGATATTCCGAAGATTATAGAAACCCCCGGTGACATGGAGAACCTCCGGCTGTTAAGAAATTTTGCCTGACGGAATTTATACGGTGATATCTTTGCATAACTACGTTCCCGGGTCATTGCGAGGAGCTGTGCGACGTGGCAATCTATTATGATTATAATGAGTTAGAGATTGCTTCGCTTCGCTCGCAATGACAATGTTGGTATTATGCAAACATCTCACGGTATGCAGTTATCGTTCAGGAACAGAAAGATCTGTGTTCGAGCAGCTTTATTGCAAAAGAACTAAATTCAAAGGAGATTAAAATGAAAAGATGTTTAGTTTTTTTCTGTATTTTAGGCGTAATGCTTTCCGGATCGGTATGGGCCGAGAATGCAAAAGATCAGGTGAAAAAAATCGCTGTGCTCCCCTTTTCGGTTCATAGCTCGGAAGACATAAACTATGTAAGGGACGGAATATGGGATATGCTTATCTCCCGTCTCTCCGCTGATGCCGGCATAAACGTCAGTGCCAAACAGAAGGTTACGAACATACTGGATAAATCGGGTAAGAAAGAGTTAACTGTTGCTGATGTTTATGGTCTCGGCAAGAAGCTGGATCTCGATTATGTTGTATGGGGAAGTATAACAAAGATCGGCAACAGCATAAGCCTTGATGCTAAACTTCTCGATGTGGCCACCTATAAAACGCCTGTGGGGGTTTTTGAACAATGCCGGGGAATGGATGATGTAATACCCAGGATAAGTGATTTTGCAAAAAAGATAACCTACCATGTTCAGGGAAAAACCCCACCGGCCCCCGTAGTCGCGGCTGCACCGTCATCCGCTTCGAAGACTTCTCCGACCAGCCCCTTTCAGAGTCCCGACGAAATCAAGGTTCTCAAGGCCAAAAAGGGAACTTTTACTTCTGTAATTAATCCTGCCTTTATCACCGCTGCCGACTCGCTTGGCAAAAAAGGATTCTGGATGAGTCAGAAACAAAAAAGGCGTTTCAAGGGGATGGATATTGGTGATGTGAATGGTGATGGTCTGAATGAAGTTGTAGTTATAGATGAACATTCTGTAATGATATATCAAAAGATCGGAGTAAACCTTAAACTCCTCAACAAGATTTCAGGGAAGGCTTCCAACAGCTATATAGCGGTTGACGTGGCTGACGTGAATGAGAACGGAATACCTGAGATTATCGTGACGAACGTAGAAAACCGTAATCTTGATTCGTTTGTGCTTGAATTTCAGGATGGAAAATTCGTCAAGACAGCATCGAATCTGAGGTGGTTTTTAAGAGTTATCAACATATCCGGTATGCCGCAATTGATTGGGCAGAAGAGGGGAATGGAAGAACCGTTTAGCAACCCCATATATGAAATAGTTTACAGTAAAGGAGAGTATACAGAAGGCGAGAGGATGTCTATACCGCAAGGACTCTCCGTTTACGGTCTTACCATTGACAGTATAGAGGGAAATAATACCGAAAGGGTTATTGCCCTGGATGAGTACGGGCACATCCGTATCTACAAAAAAACGAAAGAGTCGGTCTACTACAAGATCCATGTTTTCGGGGGGAGCGACTATTTGATATGGAAAAGCGACGAGGTGTTTGGGGGATCCAACAACTATGTTGATTTTAAGGACATCTTGGGAAACACCGATAGCGGAGACGCCCCCGGGAAGGTATTTATCAAGGAAAGGATTCTTACCTATGATATTAATAGGAACGGCAAGAGGGAGGTCGTTGTTGTCAAAAATCTGTCGCCTATGGGAAGGGTGATGAAAAATGCCCGGATGTTCACGCGCAGCGAAATATATGATCTTGAGTGGGATGGTCTCGGACTGTCCGAAAACTGGAGGACAAAGAAGATCCAGGGATATGTGGCCGATTATCAGTTCAAAGATATAGACAACGATGGTAAAAAAGAGGTGGTACTTGCCATAGGACTGGGGGCATTATTGTCAAGGAGTGTAATAGTGGCCTACGATCTGGATGTTCAATAGATTCTTAGCACGCAGATGTTGACACGTAGGTAAATATAATGTAGGAGTACATCCAAATCCAGTCAGGCGGTGTAGCTCAGATGGTTAGAGCATACGGCTCATATCCGTAGTGTCCGGGGTTCAATTCCCTGCACCGCCACCATTTTAAATCATAAAGCCCGTCTGAATTGACGGGCTTTTCGTTTTTTGTCCCCTATTCGAGGACAAAGCGCACCGGAACATCTACCCACATGGTAAATGGAATTTCAAACTTCCATTTCTGAACAGCCTTCAGAGCCGCTCGGTCAAGAATTAGATAACCCGAAGATTTCTTTACTCTTAATTCGGCAACCGTTCCATTGGCAAGTATTTTCACGGAAAGCAAAACAGTTCCCTCGTATCCCTTTCTCTTTGCAATAGAAGGATAAACCGGCGGAGAATTTTCCAGGTATCGTGGTACGGCCGGAGATGCCCCCATTTCTTTTTGTATGGAATTCCCCCCGGGCGAGGGAGCATGAGGGGATGTCTTTTCGATTGTTTTGTGAATTGATTGTGTCTCGCTTTGCTTCTGAACATTGGTTTCAGCAGGCTTTGAAAGTATATCCTCTTTCTTGACAGGCTTTCTTCTGGTTGCCTTCTCCTCCTTAACAATTACCTGTTTTTTCTCTTCTATCAGTGGTGTAACGGCTGTCTTCTTCGTAGCTCCCCTGGAAGTGGAGACAAAAGAGACTGCGAGGGGTCTTTCTCGATCCGTTTTTATGTAATAAGCAGGCTGATCGACAGGAATTCGGGCAAAGGCCAGACATAGATGAATGGTCAATGCCAAAAAAACTGCAAACAGCAGGTCTTTTTTTAGATTTACTCCTTCCATTTTGTCTCTAATGATACCCCGTTTATCCCCGACTTTCTTACCGCATCCATAACCGCGATGATCATTTCATAAGGTACTTTCTTATCTCCCGACATCAGGACCTTTATTTCCGGAGATTCGCGATGGAGTATAGTCAATTGACTAATCAATTCCGAAAGGTTCACCTCTTGTTTGTCGAAAAAAATCTTTCCATCTTCCCTGATTGTAATATCGGCAAAGTTCTTTTTTTCTATCATGGCGGTAGATGATGCAGGCAATTGAATGGGCAGGCCTCTGTGAATGGTCATGGACATGGTAAAAAATATAAAAGCTACTAACAGAAGAAAGATAACATCGAGGAGCGGTATTATCTCTATCCGGGCTTTTCCTGTATATCGCCTGGGAATCTTCATCTCGGCCTGTCTGCCCCGTTTTTATTCTTTTCAAAGAGGATTTCCAGATTGGTCCCATATCTTTCGATTTCCAGTGTCGCCTTTTCAATCTGGGACAGGAAATAATTGTAAGGTATCAGACTGAAGATCGCGATGGTAAGGCCGAAGGCGGTTGTAAGCAGGGCCTGTGAAATACCCTCCGTAATCATCCGGGGATGTTCAACTCCAACCGTACCCAGCATATGAAATGAATAGATAATGCCCGTTACGGTTCCCAGGATTCCCAGAAGAGGGGAGAGGGTAATCATTGTATCGATGATGGGCAGATACCGCCTCATTCGTGCTATTTCTTCGTCAGCGCTCATCCGGAGCGCATCCCTTAATGAAAATTCACGATGAACCGCCCCGCAGACCATGACACGGATGACAAAATCTTTGGTATCTTTCATCAGTTTTCCGGCTTCCTCGAATTTATTTTTTTCAATCAAGTCCATAAATTCATCTAACCGTTTTCTGTCGCGGGTTCTTTTTTCTCTGATCCAGAAGATCCCTCTTTCTATGATCAGTGTAAGAGATACAAGGGAACATAAGAGAAGAGGGTACATTACCGGTCCCCCCTGATAAAAATATTTAAGCATAACAGGTCAATCCTTTCTTGATATCGGGTGTGGTTGAAGTCCCGGATTTTTAACTTCTGGATGAATAATCTTAACAAATTCCTCCAACCCGTCTACAATTCTCGGTGATGAATGATCTATCAGATTCGATTCAATGATATAGATCCTGTCATTTTTAACTGCCGGAATATTCTTCCATTTCATCCATTTGTTTCTTATGCGGGGGAAATTTCCTCCTCTTTTCATGGATGACACGATTATAATGTCCGGTTTTCTGGCAACGACCTCCTCCATGCCGCACCGGGGGTATCGAGTCATTACATCGCCGTAGATATTTACTCCGCCGGCGAGTTCTATCAGCTTATCTTGAAGTGTATTCCTGCCAACCGTGACGACAGGATTGATGCCTACCTGAAAGAATACTCCCGGCCTTTTTAGATTTTTAGTCAACGAAACAACTCTGTTAATCCTTTCTTGAAGATCGCGGACCACTTTTTTTGCCTGTTTTTCACGTCCCGTTATCGCCCCAATATTTAAAGTTGTTTCGAGTATTTCTTCAAAGCTGCCCGGATTGATAACGTAAACTGGGAAACCGATTTGTTCCAGTTGTTCGACGGTCTCCTTTCTGTTTCCATCGGCAGTACCGATAATCAGGTCCGGATTCAGAGACGCAACCTTTTCAAGAGATACATTGACAAAACTGCCTACTTTCGGTTTTGACCCGGCAGCTTCAGGGTAATCGCTGAACATGGTTACCCCCACTATTTCCTCGCCCAGGCCGAGGGCAAAGAGTATCTCGGTTATGTTGGGTGCAAGAGAAACGATTCTCTCCGGACGGGAGGGAATCGTAACCCTCCTTCCCATCTCGTCGATATAGACATCGGCATAAGCTGTGGATAGCGAAACAAAGAGTATCGCAAAGGACAACACCACCAATGCCTTGATAGTATGATTTTTCATATAAACATTCATATCCCTCAATGTTGATGCACTCGTAAAAAGTCAAGACCAGGGTCATTGCGAGAAGCGTAGCGACGAAGCAATCTAATAAATACAGGTGGTTATAACGTGCGAGATTGCTTCGCTCTGCTCGCAATGACAGCTTTTTCGACTCTTTACAAAGCCATCAATGTTATTTCTCGATTCCCCTCCTAGCTTCCACACCCTTTTGATAATAATGTTTTATCTCCTTCATTTCCGTGACCAGATCGGCTCTTTCTATAATGCGTGGGTCTGCCCTCCTGCCGGTAATAACCAGTTCGACTTCTTCAGGTTTTACTTTAATGAAGTCAAGTAACTCCTCAACTGAAAAAAGATTATAATACGTGGCGATATTGGCTTCATCGAGGACAATTACCTGGTATTCTCCGGAGCACATGATTTCCTTCACTTCCTGGAGACCTTCCCGCGCGGCTTGAATGTCCTCTTTATCCGGTTCTCTGAAAATAAAGCAGTCCCTGCCGTATTGCTTTATTGTAATAAAATCTGACAATCTTTCCATGGCGTCGAGTTCACTGTACTTCATTCCCTTGACGAACTGGGCAATATACACCTTAAAGTCTGCTCCCGCGGCGCGCAAAGCAAGGCCAAAAGCCGCTGTCGTTTTGCCTTTACCATCACCTGTATAAACCTGGATATAACCTTTCATCACTTCCTCCTGACATTTTAACTTAGATTTGCAAATGCGTTGTAAGTAGCGTGCCCCCTCTGAGAGACCCCACGCTACGTCACACATGTGATCTCCAACGGCTTGCCGGTCTAAAAGGTAGCCTTAATTCCACCATAGAAGCCGATACCCGGTTCACCATATTCATAGATCGACTGATATTTCTTATCGGTCAGGTTTTCCACTCTTCCGAAAATTTTAACCCAGTCATTTACATCATAAGAAACAGCGAGATTTAAGAGTGTATAATCCAGCATTTCTTCGCTGTTGTCTGTAGTCCGATATCTTCTTCCCACATATTGTGCGTTGAGGTTAACATTCAGGTTCTCCAGCGGTTTGATATTCAGAGACGCGCCACCTGTATGTTTCGGCCGGTATATCAGATATTTACCGTAAGTCGCAGATCCTTCAGTATTATTTTTTGCCTCTGTACAGGTGTAATGAACATCGAAACTCAGCCATGGAAGTGGATTAACAGACAGACCGGTTTCCCAACCTCTGGTTTCCGCCTTACTTACGTTAAAATATTTTCCGTCATACATGCCGGGACCAGTCCATCGCCAGTCGATCATATTGTCAATATCGTTATGAAACCAGGTTACCGACAGCAGTACTTTTCCCCCGAACAGCTCCTGGTCTATACCCACATCATAACCCTTACTTTCTTCAGGCTTAAGGCTTGTATTGCCAGAACTTGAATAAAGTTGATAGAGAGAGGGGGCATTAAAACCGGTGCCGTAGCTCGCCCTTACCTTGGTCCCTGTTTTTTCATAGAAATAAGCCAGCGCTCCCTTATACGTGTTCTCGCTGCCAAAAGTTTCATGATCATCGTGACGGGCGCCAAGGGTAAACGAAAGGCCCTTGGATGGAGTCAGCTTGTTCTGGATAAAGAAGCTTTTCGTGTCAACCGTCTTTTCGCTGATGTTTCCCCATGGATTCTGTATATCGCCGCTTTCTTTCTGATAATCGAATCCTGCCGTGATTGTATCGATTTCTCCAATAAAGAAATTGTGCTGCCAGGACGCGAGCTTGATAGTTCCTTTATACGCTCCATTAAAGGCGTCGTCATTTGTATATTCTCTTTTCGTTTTCGTAATGCCAAGCTTGACGATATGCTGCCACCAGTCAAAAATATCCTGATCAAAATTTGCCAAGGCGGTGGTAATATTCATATCCTGGACCTCATTGTCGTCGGCAAGTGGCCAGCCCCCGTCCATATCCATGGTTGATTCCGAATGACGTACTGAAAAGCCTATTCCGACAGTTTCGCTGAGTCGTCCATCGACCCGGGCTGAGATATTGGTATTGTGATAATAATCCTCTTCATTATTGCCCAGATCTTCATCCGCTTTTGAAACACCCCGGGTATCCAGACGCGATACAGACGCGGCATAGCTTATCTTATCGCTTGATCCGCTGACCCCGATCTTTTCTCTGAATGTTTCGAAGGAACCCCCTTCGACGGAGAGGTAAAACTCCGGATTCCCTTTACCTTTTTTGGTAATTATATTAATAACTCCGCCAATGGCATCTGATCCGTATAAAACACTCTGCGCTCCGCGGACGATCTCGATCCGTTCAATATTGTCAGTGGATATATCGGTAATGCTCATTGTTCCGTCAATAGCCATGGAATCACCGACACGCACACCATCAATCATGATCAACGTGTGGGCATTCGGAGTACCGCGAAGGTATATGGAAGCGCTCGCGCCAAATGAACCATTCTGGGCAATAGAAACACCCGGAACATCTCTAAGCACATCTATGACGGTCTGCGTTCCCTTTTCCCTGATTTCTTTCTCAGTAACAATGGTCACGGAATCGGGTGAATACTTTAAAGGTTCTTCCAGCCTGCTTGCCGTTACCACCGTTTCCTCCATCGTTATCGCATCGCTTTCTTCCTGCGCAAAAATCGATACAGGTAAGGCAAAAAACATAAATACTAATAATACTGTCGCACAACTTAACAACTTCCTCATTTTTAATTTCTCCTTCCCCTCGGTTAAAATTATTGTTTGATCTGTCAGGTAAGTCTCCTGGCTTGCGGCAACACCTACTCTCCACGCCTTCCCAATCTCCATTCTGGAAATCAGTGACATTTAAGTGGGTTTCGTTCCGCCTACAGTTGCGGGGCAGCGCCGGCTTCCGACCGGCTTCCTTGATCTGACAGGCTTGAAGCCATCAATGTTACTCTTGGCAATCCATTCAAAGGATTGGCATCAACTATGACATCTGTTTCATATACCTCCTTAATATTGGGTGCAGTAATTACCTCGTCGGGAGTTCCAATGGAATGAATTATTCCGTTATTCAAAAGCATCACCCTGTCACAGAAGAAAGATGCAAGATTGATATCATGAGTAACAGTAATTACGGTCAGTTTCTCTGTTTTGTTCAAGTTCTTCATTAAGTCAAAAAATGCTATCTGGTGTTTGATATCCAGAAAAGCAGTCGATTCATCGAGAAGTATTATCTGTGGCTGCTGGGCCAGCGCCCTTGCGATGAGCACTCTCTGCCGTTCACCGCCGCTCAGTTCATTGATGCTCCTGGCAGCAAATGGGAGGATATCCGTCATTGCCATTGCCTTGCGGACGATTTCGAAATCCGACTGCTCTTCAAATCTCAACCTGCCGAGGTGAGGGGCTCTGCCCATCAGGACAACCTCCTGAACGGTAAATGAAAAAGTCACAGGAGAATCCTGGGGAACAACCGCTATGATTTTTGCTACGTCATGGCGTTTGATCTTTTTGATATCTGTTCCGTTAATCGCCACGGACCCCTCCTGCGCCGCGAATATTCCGTCAATGATTTTCAGAAGGGTCGTTTTCCCCGATCCATTCGGTCCTATTATCCCCAGGAATTCTCCTTCGCGGGTCTCGAAGGAAATATCTTTTAAAACCCGGTCACTTTCATAGCTGAACCCGACGCTCTCTGTTTTTACAATAGCCATAGATTAGAGAGACCTCCTTCTCAGGAGATAAATAAAATAGGGAGCGCCTAACAGGGCGGTAATCACTCCTACCGGCAGCTCGGAATGAGGAATCAGCGTTCGTGCGATGGTATCCGTGGCTATGAGAAACAATGCCCCGAACAACAGTGATGCCGGCAACAGAAGCCGGTGATCAGGCCCGAACAGCATTCTCATAATATGAGGTATAACAAGCCCGACAAATCCTATAATTCCGCTGAATGCGACAGCCAGACCGGTTATAAGAGATCCCGCCAGAAAGAGAACAATCTTTGTTCTTTCCACATTAACGCCTAACTGCATGGCCACCTCCTCCCCGATCACAATGAGGTTCAACGGCCGGGCATATGAATAGATAATGGCAAACCCAAAGAGCAGCAGAATGCCTTCAAACGCAATGGTGGTCCAGCTAACCATGCTGAGGTTACCCATCAACCAGAAGGCGATATTATGCAGATCCGCGTTGCTGCTGATAGAGATTAAGAACATGATAACTGCTGAAAAGAATGCGTTTACAATAACGCCTGCCAGGAGCAAGGTGGTCGAATTTAGCTCCTTGTTGGATTTTCCTATTAAAAAGACCAGGACCACGGTAAAAACGGCTCCCAGGAAGGCCAGACCGGGTATACCGAAGGGAACAGAGCCTAACCCCAGTATAATACCGATAATGGCGCCGACCGCTGACCCGCCGGAAATTCCGAGAATAAAGGGATCGGCCAGAGGATTGCGAAGAAGGGCCTGAAAGATAACACCGGCGCATGAGAGTGATGCACCTACGAGCCCGGCAAAGATAACCCGGGGTAGGCGGATGGAGAAAATAATAGTCTTTTCTGATGGTGTTAGAGCGGCATACCCTTCCTGCCATCCGAAGAAAAGCCCCTTCAGACCCGATATAATGCCGATTTTGGCCGGACCGATCAGAACCGACGCAATTGCCACGGCAATAAAAACCAGGATCAGCACACCGCAGACCTTAATCACCCTGGTAAGAGTTATGATCTTGTGAGACATCTTCCCGACCTTGGTGCATGTGACCCATATTGAATGAAGGAATAGATTTCAGAAACAGTATGGCAGTGAAAGTGAAAGACTTTTTTCATGGTGTACCCCCCTCGAGGAATTTCAGATGGATAAGTCTTCCGGCTCAGGACCACCTACTTGCCCGCCTTCCCATCCCGCTTTTAGCGAAACAGTGGCATACTGGGCTTTCGTTCCCTTTACGGCTGCGGGGCAGCGGGGGATTTGCACCCCTCTTCCTCACATCCATCCGTATATGAGTTGATTATTAGAAAAAACGATTCTTAAGTCACATGTATAGGAAAGTAATTGGTGTGTGTCAAGGGCAATTTCCTGATCACGACGGATAAGCGTGACAGGGCTTTTCGCAGCGTGTTCATCCACGATTAAAAAGGGGAGGCGGAATCGCCTCCCCTTTTGATGTATTATCAAATGGTAACAGATACAGTTACCAGACCTTTTTCCCCCTCAAGACCGCTGTTACAATTGATAAGATCAGAGCAAGGAACAGAATCCCAGCCATACCAATAGTCATCCCACTCCTACCGGAGGCTGTTGCAATGAAGCAGCAGCTGTCGTCGTCGTCGTCCTTCACCTGCAGGATTGACAAGTAGATATCATAATAAGAAGTTTCCTCTATATACTCATACCCGTTAAAGGTTATGTAGACTCTGTCCCCGGATATGGCTATGTCCGGATCACGGGTTGAACTATTGTACCAATATGAAGGAACAAAATTCTCGTTGCCGACCGCCACCACTACTTCAGGCACAACAGTGCTCAGGGTATCGTCCGCAGAAGTGAATATGCCGTAATAGATATCTCGAAATTCTTCTTCGTCGTCTCCGTCGGCCCAGGCCACATGGATAAGATCATCGGCGTCTATAAAAATGGCTTTCGCGTTTGTTTTCTTGTCGTTGTCAGGGGTCATCAGCTCCTCTGATATGACGGAGATAACCGACGCGTCGGCTGCAGAACCGTCCTGGTCATCCAGGCCGGGATCGAGCTTTGAGTAGAAAACTTCATGCTCCCCCTCTGCCGCGTCATAGAGACGTTTGTCGTGCCAGATCGCATGCACCATATTCTGGCTGTCCACGGCGAGATTTGCCCTTACGGAGGCATGATCGTCGTCAGCGGTGATCCTGGTATCATCTATCAATGTGGTCCCTGAACTATCAACCATCGTGTAGTAGATCTCGCGCGCATCGTCGAATGAGTCCGTAGAATAGACAACATGCGCGTTCCCGTCGTGGTCAACCGCAATCTCCGGCTCACCCCAGTCGATGTCCACGTTAAGACCGTCGGTAAGCATGGTCTCTGCAGTAACGACACTGCCGTTAAGACCCATGACCAGGTAATGTATCGCAAGGGAAGAATTGTCATTTCCCTCATACCACACCACATGCAGCCTGTCGGCCGAGGGATCCAGGGCCATATTGGGTGCCCTCGACTTTACGTCGTCATCGGTGCTGATTATGGTTTCGGGTGTGATCAGGATGACGGACAGCACGGCTGCATCTCCGCTTCTGTCATCAAGGGACGGGTTGATTTTCGTGTATATGACCTCCGATTGCCCAAGATCGGTCGTGGTGTTGTACTGTTCTCCCGTGGGCGCGCCGAAATCAGAGTAAAGGCTGAACCCGTGGAAAATGATGTGCAGACCACCCGAACCATCCAGCGCTATGGATGGCCTTCGGACATGATTAGATGGTTCATCCACACCGGGATTCAGGTTGGTCTCCTCTATCAACACATTCCCGTCTTCATCCACCATCTTGTAATAGAGATTCTCTTCCGATGCCCACACGATATGGGCATTCCCCTCAGCATCAACAGCGACACAAGGTGTCTCTTCTGAGTGACCCGCTGATATGACCTCGGTCTCGAGAACGACTGAAACGTCGGCTCCAAATGCGGTTGCCGGCAGGTACGACAAGAATACGACAAACAGTATTAATACCAGACATGACCTTTTCCCATACATAATCCTTACCTCCCTTTCTTTATCAGATTTTTTTACGTTTTTATTTATGATCTGTAATTCTACATCCATAAAACCCGCGCCCTGAAGGGTAGTCTCTTCCAGCGCAAGCACAACGCTTTGTAATGGACCATGAGCCTTGACTTCTGCTATGGCGTCTCTGAGAGTGTGATTTTGTATGCCCGATGTAGCTCAATAGGAAAAACCGAAACGATTTTTTGAGAGCCTGAGGTAAATGGTAGAAAAATAATAACGAAATGGCCCGCTTCTGTCAATAAGAAAATAGGCGTATTTTGTGGAATTATGAAAACTATCATTACAGGGCATTGGTTTATTCGCTGATCGGTGTTGAATCTTTGCAGTGACAATCTATATCAATGACAGGCTGTCCGACATGGCGAGACCCCTGCGTGTGGGGTAGATGTGATTATCTCGTATGATTATAAGGCCCTCTTCGCGAATCCTGTTTAGCGCTTCGTTCTTTTTATCAAGCAGATCGAAGGCATATCTCTCTGAGAAATCCTGAAGATCAATTCCCATTTTTGTGCGAAGGCCCAGATAGAGCGCTTCCAGCCGGAGCTGCTCCAGTGTCAGTATTTCGGATTTTTCGATTGGGGGCATTTTCTTATTGACATCTTCGATATATCTGTCGACACAGCGGTGATTCCACCACCTTCTGTTGCCGGAGAATGAATGTGCCGCCGGGCCGAGGCCGAGATAGGGCGTATGATTCCAGTATTTCCGATTGTGCCTTGACATGAATTCAGAGCCCCTTGCGAAATTTGAGACCTCATAGTGTATATATCCGGAGTCTTCAAGCAGTTCGGATGTTTTCATGAAAAACTCGTAAAGGAGATCCTCGTCCGGAGCATCAATCTCTCCAGCCCTGTATTTGATTCCCAGTGGTGTCGAAGGTTCTATGGTTAGCTGGTAGCAGGAAAGGTGCTCCGGCGTAAAGGAGAGGGCCGTGTGGAGCGTCTCCAGCCACGATCTGAGGTCCTGTCCGGGAATTCCATAGATGAAATCGAGACCCATGTTGTCGAACCCCGCATTTCGGACATCTTCTATCGCGGATATCGCGTCGGTAGAGGAATGCCTGCGTCCGAGAAATGAGAGGATATTTTCGTCAAAGGACTGTATGCCGATACTAATCCTGTTAATGCCCGTCTTGAAAAGTGATTCAGCCGTTTCTCGACTGAGATCCCCGGGATTTACCTCAATAGTAACCTCCGTATCGGTGGACAAAGGGAAATGCTTGCGTACACCGTCAATAATTTCAGCTAACTGCGCTGAGTCAAGCAGGGAAGGGGTGCCGCCTCCCAGGTAGAGGGTATCGAACCGGTTGAAACAACCGCGATATATCTCCATCTCTTTCAGGAGGGATTCGATGAAACGGGGGATTTTTTCAGTTGATGTGACCGAATAAAAATCACAGTAGCCACATTTGGACAGGCAGAATGGTATATGTATGTAAATTCCAGACATCATAGATACAATTTTGGATTTTTAATGTTGAATTTTGAATTTCCTTAATTAAGCATTCAACATTCATAATTAAACATTGTCTTCTGACTGCCCTCAATTAAACATTTAAAATTCAGCATCAAACATTGTCTTTTATTTTTTGTCCTTAATCAAACATTAAACATTCAAAATTAAACATTGTTTTCTAAAGGTTGTCTGATTTCAGTATCGCCACGAACGCGCTCTGAGGGATTGCCACAGACCCGACCATTTTCATCCGCTTTTTGCCCTTCTTCTGTTTTTCCAGCAGCTTTCTCTTACGCGTTATATCGCCGCCGTAGCACTTCGCGGTAACGTCTTTTCGGTACGCGGATATGGTTGTGCGCGAAATTATCTCGCCTCCGATAGCTCCCTGAATAGCTATCTTGAACATCTGTCTCGGGATTTCTTCTTTCAGCCTTTCACACGCGCGCAGGCCGCGGTATATCGTAATCGAAAGAACCGTATCCCTGCGTAATGGATTTCAGGCGGTCGTAAAAATCGTATATGACATCGGCAAGCGGCATCTCTATAACCAGCTCGATGCGCCCCGGACTGGGATAGCTGAGGGTTGAATTCTCGCCCCGTTTTTCCTTGCACAGCTTCATTACGGCCCCCATGTGGCGTTCCGGGAACATCATGGCTGCGCGTATGTAGGGCTCTTCACTTGTGGCTATGGACATGGGATCAGGATAATAAGCCGGATTGTCTATATAGACTACTTCACCGTCGTTCAACGTAAAGCGGTATCTGACGCTGGGAACGGACAGAATGATGGACAGGTCATATTCCCTTTCCAGTCTTTCCTGAACTATTTCAAGGTGGAGCAAGCCGAGGAAACCGCAACGGAAACCCTGTCCGAGCGCGATAGACGAATCTTTCTGATATACAAACGACGCATCGTTCAATTTGTATTTTTCGAGTGCCACCGCCAGTTCCTCATAATCATCCGAAGCAATGGGGTAGATTGACGCGAAGACAACGGGTTTTGATTCCTTGAATCCGGGGAGAGGCTCTTTGCGGGGGCGTTTATCTAAAGTGATCGTGTCACCGATCTGAACATCCGACACTGTTTTTATACCGGCAATGATATACCCCACGTCGCCTGCTGAAAGGCTGTCCTTCTTCTGACGCGGGAGCAGAAAAGCACCCACTTCTTCGACCTTGTGAACAGTCTTGTCGTGCATGAGACGTACTACATCGCCGCCCCGTATGGTACCCTCAAAAATGCGGCAGTGTATGATGGTGCCCCGGAAGGGGTCGTACTGCGCGTCGAAAATAGTGGCGGCCAGCTCGGCCTCTGGATCTCCTTTGGGTGGCGGTATGTTATGTACGATTGCTTCAAGAATCTCTTCAACCCCTGTCCCTTCTTTTGCCGAGCAGGGAAGGCTCGTGTAAGGGTCAAGCCCGAGTTCCGAATCTATCTGTTCCATTACCTTGTCCACGTCAGCCGAGGGAAGGTCAATCTTGTTGATCACAGGGATAATTTCCAGATCGTGTTCCATGGCCATGTAAAGATTCGCGACAGTTTGTGCCTGAACCCCCTGCGCGGCGTCGATGAGTAGAAGGACCCCTTCGCAGGATGCGAGAGATCTTGAAACCTCGTAGGAAAAATCAACATGGCCCGGGGTGTCTATAAGGTTGAGTATATAGTCTTCGCCGTCCCTGCTCCGGTAGGGGAGGGTAATGGCCTGGCTCTTGATAGTGATTCCCCGTTCACGTTCGATGTCCATGTTGTCAAGGATCTGATCCTTGAAATTGCGGTCATCGACCACACCGCTGTATTGAATCATCCTGTCAGCCAGCGTGGACTTGCCATGGTCTATATGTGCTATTATGCTGAAATTGCGTATATTTTTCATAACAAGATAGATGCACTCATAAAAAGTTGTGAACAGGGTCATTGCGAGAAGCGTGTGAGCCTTTAGCCGCGAGTGGAACGTGGCGGATAGCGATGTGGCTACCCCTTATCATTGCGAATCGGCCCTTGGCCGACGTGGCAATCTATTATGACCATACAGAGTTAGAGATTGCTTCGCTCCGCTCGCAATGACAGTCTTTATGACTTTTTACAAAGCCGTCAAGACAAAAAGCCTTCCTGTGCGAATAAGGAAGGCTTTTATACAATTTTATTGGAATTTTTACTATCCTAATTTTTCAAGGAGTTCTTCGCTGACCTCTTTCACTCCAGGCAGACCGTCAACCCCTATTACCGTTACTCTCTCTTTGAAATAATTGATACCGGCGGTGGTTCCCGTCTCCGTGTCATAATAGATATTGTGTCTCTTGTCTATTGCTCCCTCATCCTGGTCATCAGCCCGGGCGCTCAGTTCTCCGCCGCATACACGGCACACAGCGATTCCGTCTTTTTCAGCCGGCTTGATGGCGTCGATATATATATTATTGGGATGATTGTTGTCATTCGCGCAGAGCCTCCGGCCCATGATCCTGTTTTTGGAGGTTTGCCTGTCCAATAGTATCTCGATTACGTAATCCAGCTTTATGCCTTCCTTCTCCAGCGCGTCATACAGGGCCTCTGCCTGAGCCAGATTTCTCGGGAAACCGTCCAGGAGCCAGCCGTCCTTGCAGTCATCTTCCTTCAGGCGATTCAGTATCATGGGAACCGTAATTCCATCCGGCACCAGCTCACCCTTGTCTATATATCCCTTTGCCTCTTTGCCGAGTTCTGTTCCCCCGGAGATGTTCTCTCTGAAGATAACACCTGTCTCGATATGAGGTACGCCGAACTTCTTCTGAACGATCGCGCCCTGTGTTCCCTTGCCGCTTCCATTAGGTCCAAAAATCAGAATATTCACTATCTTAATCTCCTTTCAATGAGACTTATTTTTAATCCCGATACGTTTTGCTATCGGGATAGTTTGCCTTGTTGCCGGAGCAAAAACCTTATAAGGGATTATCCCGTTTATCGCAAGGATAAAAGTTACTTCCCCTCGGTCACGACCCGGACCTGCGCCCGCAGGTTCAGCAAGAAAGACGTCTTGTCCTGCTGCATCAGTACTGTCTCATCATAAATCTCACCGAAGATGGTCTCCACTACCTTCTCTCTGTCGCCGCTGAACCGGTCGAGGCAGCGATCGATGTTCTCCTTGAATGACACGGTCGTTTCGATAGAATCCCTCAGATATCTGCCGATGTCATCCCCGGTCAGTATATTCCTGTGGCCCAGTGCCAGGATATCCATGTCCAGAGCGGTCAGTTTTTCGAGGGAGGTTATATAATCGCTGTAGCTCGATGAAAACTGCGGATTTATGCCGTCGTTGTGGAAGACACCCGCCGCTTCTCCCGCTATCGTGGCCTTGATTCTCGGTATGTAGTAAGATAGAGAATCTTTAGTGTGGCCGGGCGTTTCAATGACACGCACCGTCCATCCTTCTCCGAAATCCAGCTCGTCACCATCCTTCAAAAGCAGGTCAACCTCCACGGCGTTGAAGGGGATATCCTCATTATTTTCGATGAGATCCCCGAAGACCTTCGCAAAATTGTTGTTGAGCGTGCGCATCATTTCCACAACGCTTGGTTTTTGCAGTATCTTCGCGGCGTGGGCTGTCGCTCCTATTTTGAGACCCGGTATCTTTTCCTTAAGAAAGGGGATAGAACCGCAGTGATCGTAGTGCGAGTGTGTCAGGAGGAGATACCCCAGGGTGTCCGTTCTGCCCAGGTATGTTTCGATATCTCTCAGGTAGTAAGGCCCCATGGCCGCCACACCCGCGTCAAATAGTACTGGCGTTGCGCTTGCCAGAAGGAAAGCAGGCAGGAAATGATATCCTGTAGAATAAAGCCCGTCACATATCTTTCCGGTCTGTTCTAATATCATGAAAATCCCCTTGTTGAGCGCGGATGAACTGAGATGTTTGCATAATACCCGCATTGTCATTGCGAGCGAAGCGAAGCAATCTCTAACTCCGTATAATCATAATAGATTGCCACGTCGCTCTGCTCCTCGCAATGACCGTAAACGTAGTTATGCAAAGATTTCGAAACAGCGGCAAAAAACGCTGCTATCTTCTAAGAAATAATGTCGATTATGTCAAGCTGTTGCCGTGGTTAAATAGGGACATCCATGATAAGTTTTGTCAAGGGGAAAACGGAGATTTCCCTTGACCTTCCGGATTGAAAGATTCCCGGCGGTTATTCTCGTTAATCTGCCTCAACTCGATCT
>JAFDAI010000020.1 GCA_019313905.1 Deltaproteobacteria bacterium
ACTGTATAATATCAGGGCGCGCCCACACTGTAAGCCAAATGTCAAGTAAAAAAGTGACTTAATATGCTGATTTTATAACTTATTCACATGCAAAAACCTAACCGGAAATTACTGTGAAATATTAGGTAATTTAAGAAATTTCGAAACTCTTCCAACATTTCCACAGTATCCATGTGATGTCATTTTTTTTCGAAATGGGAAGTATCAAGTCAAAACACATCAAAACCAAATCCCTGTCCGCCTTCCCAATAAAGATCAAATTCGAACATTGATAAATGAAATTCAAAACCTTGATTTACGAACTGTAGATATCGACATTATTAAAAAACAAATTGGGCTATTGTCAAAGGGATATACTCAGACATCACCTATAATCCCGAAAGGATCAAAACTATTTCGAGGAGTAGTTTGGCGAGAAAAACCTAACTCTATTGAGCAGGTATCTTATCCTCCTAAAAGCTCCGTAAAAAACTTACATAGAGCAGGCAGAAAAGAAGAATCATTATTTTACTGTAGTACAGCACGCGAAGCCCCTTTTTGGGAACTTAGTGTAACAGCAGGAGATAGCTTGGTCATTTCTCATTGGGAAACCAATGAGCCACTACTTGTAAATAATGTTGGGTATCATGCTGGTGTTTTTTACAGGCTAAATTCAGGCAGAGCTTGTCCAAATTGGGGGGGATAGCCTTGAATCACCAAAGGATTTGTCAGCAAATGAACAAATAAAAACATTTTTCTCCCAAGAGTTTGCCCAAAAAATACTTTATGGTCAGGAACATCTTTATAAAATTTCTATTGCCATCGCAGAACATCACTTTCAGCAAAATATCTTTGCTGGTTTATTATATCCCACGCTTGCAATGAAGGCCAACACAGACAATCTTGTCTTGAAACCTGAGGTTGTTGATAAATATTTAATATTAAAAAAAGTTGAGTACATTTTTGTTGAGGAAGTTGTTGAAAATGAAAAATTTAAGGTGAAGATTCTTGATTTTGCAAATTCATTTGATACTAACGGTCAAATCCAATGGAAAGGCCGCCGGCCCCAATGGGTTTTAAGAGAAGAAGGGGAAATGTTAAATTTCTCCGTTGAGAACAACCAATGGGTTGCAAGAAATGCAAGAGGAGAAATTGTTGAACCAGAATAGGCCAACCAGACGCTTGAGTGGACGCGGAGAACTTCGGCGGCGCTACACGGCAAGTTCTTAATTGGCCGCGCCACTCAGCTTAACGTTATTCCCTGAAAATTTTTCTTGACAAATCTCCTATACCTATTTTATCATACGCTAACTACGTTAACGTAAGAATAGTGAAATAGGAGGAAATCATGAGGCAGGAGACTTTAGAGCAAATACTAAAGGTCATCTCGTTGGCTGCACAACGTTACAGCATTGGAGATGGAATCGATCGTTCTTACCAATATGGAGTCAACCGAGTCTCTCAAGAATACGGAATTGCCTACCAGACTATAGGTGATGCTTGCCGAAGAAGGCTTGGACTTAATCATGTTGGCGAGTTCAAAACGATGCTTAAAGCATGTCTTGAGGGAGATCCAAGTCAACTACGTGACGTCTTGATGCGTAATACTTCACGATTTTATCACGATAAGATAAATAACTTTTTCCCCAAGCTGAAAAATGGTGAAGCCACAACCGAAATCAAAGCAGAAAAACCAGACACATTTGTTACTTACACTGTTCAGTTAAGGAAAAGTGATTCAGATGTCTTAAAGGCTCTCGCTCAACTATTGGGTGGTGAGCCAGGGGTGATCCTTGTTGATGTCGCGGTAGAGGCCATAAAAGACCGGATGAAAAAAGCTGTAAGTCAATTATAATATACAATTTCAGAGGGTTAAATAGCGACATGAAATCCAATAGATTTTCACAGAAAGAATACAGCTGTCTGCTCGACACCCACGATGCTCGGCTTCTTGGGCTTTCACAATCTGAATGCGAACTGATACTTATGGGTGCTGGGGTGACTAGAGAACAAGCGAAAAATGGTGCGTATGTATATTTGCATCACGGAGAGAATATCACTTCATACCGCAAAGGGTCACGCGGAGAATATGAACGCATTCTAAATGATTTCAGAGCCAAAACAAAAGCCCCAATGGATTGTATACACCACTTGGAAGGCCTCGGGTTTGGATATAGACAGGGTCAAACGGCTGTGTACAACTATCGAAAAAGGCATGGACTGATAGGACAATCTCGGTATTGAAGGCATAACAAGTCGCTAGAGAATCGACGGGAAAACGCTGGCGCGTTTCCCGCGTCTCAGCTCCAGCGTTCGGAGAGAGAGAAATGAAAAGCATCATTGGCATTCTCGCAGTGTTTGTCCTCGCGTCCATCGCCTCAGCCGAAGACCTGAAGCCATTGCCAGACATGAGCACGGCCAAGGTCGCAACGGCGGAGGCAGCCGTCAAAGCTGTCGTGAAGAAGGTCATATCCGATCCGAATGACGGACTTCCGTCAACCTATGGCCCATCGACCAAGCTGTCATTCACACTTGGTTTTAACGTGCCCGGTTTTGGAAAGCAAGGTGACCGTGTGTGGCAAGTCCACTTCACGGCACTCACAGGTCAGACCATGGGGGGGATCGGGGTCGGACCAAGCTAACCATTTGACATATTTATAATATGATTGGTTTTTCCCCTTATTTTAGGGCTTAAACCTTCAATTTTCATATCAAAAAGGGCTGTTTAAGAAAGTAGCTAAGATGCCAAGGGCAAACCGTCATTACATCCCCGGCTATGTGTGGCATATTACCCATAGGTGCCACAAGAAGGAATTTCTCTTAAAATTTATTAAAGACAGACGTTGTTGGATGGAGTGGCTGTTTGAAGCAAAAAAGAGGTATGGGTTAAGCATACTCAATTATATGGTTACATCAAACCATGCAAGCGCCCAAGCGAAAAGCGCCGCTGATTTAAAGCGTTGGGCTACGTAGGTTAGAGCTGTGTCAAACAAACATAATAGAACCAAGTGGACAGTGAGAAGCGCTCTGCTGAGAGCAGTTGCGATATTGAGAGAGGAGGGCCTAAAAAGCCTCTGGTTCAAGTTGTTGGGAGAAACTGTTTATCGCCGCGTGGTACTCGTTGAGCGAATCCTGGATGAGCCGATACATCCGATAACTTCCAGGATTCCTGTGACAATAAAATTGATGGAAAGATCTGATGTTGATGAGTATTGCGAATTCCACCTGGGTGCTGATAGATCGGATATTCAGCAACGGCTGGATTCCGGGCATTGGTGTTTTACTGCTCGTCATCAAGGTAGCATTGTCCACGCTTGTTGGGCGGCCAGTCAGGTTTTGTGGTTTGATTATCTATCTCGCGAGATGCAACTCGCTTCTGATGAGGCCTTTGTATATGATTCCTATACAGATCCTTCCTATCGTGGTCTGAACATTGCTGGAGCTCGTAGACTGGAGATGATTCGTTTTTTTCATGATGCTGGTTTTCGTCGGCTGCTAGGGACAGTGATACCAGAGAATCAACCAGCTGTCCGAACCATCCAAAAGAGTGAGTACCGCCCCATAGGCACATTAGGTTTTTTTAAGATTGGTCCAATAAGGCAAGATTTTGGGGAAATCAGAGGACATTCATGATTTCATATGGAGCTGGTCCTGAACCTGAAATCATTTCGATACACGGGTCAATAAAAACACCAACGGGAGCAGCGGCTCTTAAAATCTTGACAAAACATTTTGACACAAACAAAAAATCATGCGAGAAGTGAACGTCAATTTCGTTTACAATCCGATAATGAATTGCTCGGTAGAATCTGCCATCTGGAAAACACCATGAATAAAAACCACAGACAAATCATGGAAGAAAATATCAAACTGACCTTCTGGGGTGTACACGGAACTCTGCCGGTGCCAGGTCGAAGCACAGTAAGGTACGGGGGAAATACATCCTGCGTCAGTCTCGAATTCCCGGAAGATAATCTTTTCATCTTTGACGCCGGAACCGGAATAAAGGAACTGTCAAATTGCCTTATGTCTGAAAGGCGTGCGCTCACAAAAGCCACGATATTTATATCGCATCCCCACTGGGATCATATAAACGGTCTCCCCTTCTTCGCGCCTCTGTACACAAATGGAAACGAGTTTGAGATCTGTGGCCCGTCTAATGGAGATATGTCCATGCGAAAATTGATATCGGGGCAAATGGACGGTGTATATTTCCCAATAAATATAAAGGAATTTACCGCGGCAGTTTCCTTCCGCAGTCTGGTAGAAGAGAGGTTCGATATAGATACAATAAAGATGCAAACGATGTTCCTGAATCATCCGGGTCAATGCCTGGGTTATCGTCTGGATTACAGGGACAGGTCTATCTGTTATGTCACGGATAATGAAATTTACCCGGAGTCCAGCAGGTTCTACAGCGAGAGATATGTAAACAAGCTGACAGACTTTGTCTCAAATACGGATGTATTGATAACCGACTGTACATACACGGATGAGGAATATGAAGGGAAAATCGGATGGGGGCATTCATCGATAAATCAGGTGGTGGAACTGGCCGACCGGGCCAAGGTAAAAAATCTGTACCTGTTTCACCATGACCCTGATCAGACAGACAATGATATAGACGACAAACTGAAGATGGCACAAACTATATTAGAGAAAAAAGGGTCCTCCACCATATGCACCGCACCGAAGGAGAAAGAATCTTTCTACATATAAGGAAGAAGCGAGTGCATCAAGCTTTTCATCGCAACACTTCGGATAGACGACAAAATCCCTTAAATACCAATGGGTTCGCAATGCGTGGTGAAAAAACCATGAAATTCAGCCTCAAGTTCTGGATAGGAATAGTACTGCTGACAACCAATCAGCCACTTGGCTGGGGAGCCATGCTGGCATGTGATGCCATCGCTATAAATAAACAGGATGAGTTCTTTTTCTATCTTGGAATAGCGCTATACGCCCTGAGCTGGGGAATGCTGGGACTGGGTGCATTGCTGGCGGGTCCGGAAGGAATCCGTTATTCTCGCCTTCTGCTGAAGAAGGCATGGAGGCGTTTCGCACTTCTTTTCAGAGGAGGAAAAAGCAAAGAGTAAGGAAATAATCCTCATAATTCTTAATCTCTTTAATCGCCCAACCCGGAACCAAAAAGGCAATGTTTGATTCTGAATGTTTAATGTTTAATTAAAAACGTTATCACGAAAACACAAAGACTGGAAAAGCAGAATTTGATTTCGCACTTTCTTTTTTTTCGTGGTTTCGTGGTCGTTCCTGATTTTTTGCCATTTTTGCAAGAACTTTGCACCTAAGGGTCTAAGCCTTTTAATCTCACCTAGTCTGCCTGTTTTCTGAGAAAGGCAGGCGTCTCGAAATCCGGGTTGTCATCATCATTTATCATTCCCATCCTGACAACAACAGGCTTTTCCCCGGTCTTCTCATCTCTGTTCCTTATAAAAGTGGGTCTCGCAAGGTCTTCCCTTTTCCTAGCATAACCCGACACGCTGGAAATCTCAGGCGCCCTCTCATAAGTTCGCCCTTTTGGATCAAACCCCGTTGCGATAACAGTGATACGTATCTCATCCTCCATACTGTCATCAATAACCGTCCCGAATATGATATTTGCGTCTTCGTTGGCCTCAGATTGTATCAGAGATGATGCCTCATTTACCTCAAAAAGTGTCATCTCAGGTCCTCCTGTCACGTTGAGAAGCACACCCCGAGCCCCCTGAATAGAGTTATCTTCCAGCAGGGGAGAGGAAATCGCTTTCTGCGCGGCTTCAATGGCCCTGTTATCACCACTGGCCACACCGGTACCCATAAGGGCCAGTCCCATCTCGGACATAATGTTCTTTACGTCAGCGAAATCAAGATTGATCAGTCCGGGAACCATGATAAGGTCGGAAATCCCCTTAACTCCGTTGTAGAGAATATCATCGGCCTTCTTGAAGGCATCCGGCAAAGACATGCTTCTGCCACTGATGCTCAGAAGCCTTTGATTCGGAATCACAATAAGAGTATCAACTACATTTCTCAATTCGGAAAGACCTTCCTCCGCCTGCATCTCCCGTTTCTTTCCCTCAAACTGAAACGGTTTTGTAACTACCGCGACAGTAAGCGCGCCCAGTTCTTTCGCGATTTCCGACACAATCGGCGCGCCGCCCGTTCCGGTGCCGCCGCCGAGACCCGCCGTCACAAAAACCATGTCGGCTCCTGTCAGGACCTCCCTCAATCTGCCTTCAGATTCAATAGCAGCCTTCTTACCCACTTCAGGGTCAGACCCGGCGCCAAGACCCTTTGTGATTTCCGCGCCCAATTGCACCTTTACAGGAGCTCCCGACGCTACCATAGCCTGGGAATCCGTGTTTGCAGCGATAAAGTCCACGCCACTGAGATTATAAGCAATCATCATGTTGACGGCATTTCCTCCGCCACCTCCAACACCTATAACCTTGATCTTCGCAGCATTGCTTTTAGCGCCTCCTTTTACTAATTCAAACATGTTTATACCCTCCCTTCTCAGAAAAAATCGTTGAACCATCTTTTTATTTTTTTTGTCAGTTTGCCCAGTATATTCTTTTCACTTTTCTTTACGGCATAATCAGAGTGGTCTTCGCTCCCATGAACAACCAACCCCACTCCCGTCGCATACATCGGGCTGTTAATTATATCTGTAATACCTCCCACACCCACGGGACATCCCTTTCTTACCGGTGTATTGAATATCTGCTCTGCCAGCTCAGTTATCCCCTCAAGGATTGCCGTTCCCCCCGTAAGCACAACACCGGCAGCCAACAAGTCGTCATAACCAGATTTAACTATCTCCCTGTGCGCGAGACCAAGAATCTCTTCCAGGCGCGGTTCAATGATCTCTCCTAGCACCTGCCTCGAAACAGTTCTCGGATTTCTTCCGCCTACGCTTGGAACTTCTATGATTTCATTCTGGGGTATCAGCGGAATATATGTACAGCCATATCTTATTTTTATCTTTTCAGCTTCCATTACCGGGGTCCGCAGACCTACAGATATATCGCCGGTAACGTAATCTCCCCCCAGAGCCAAGACAGCTGTATGTTTAATGCTTCCCTCGGCAAATACCGCGATGTCAGTAGTGCCGCCACCAATATCGATCAGAGCAACGCCCAGTTCCTTTTCGTCCTGACTGAGAATTGTTTCACTGGAGGCCAGAGGTTCCAGAATAATGTCATTCACATCCAGACCCACGCGATTAATTGACTTTATTATGTTCTGTACAGACGTAACCGCTCCGGTAACAACATGAACCTTGGCTTCAAGCCTGACCCCCGACATCCCTATGGGTTCCTTCACTCCGTCCTGATCGTCAACTATATAATACTGAGGCAGTATGTGGATTATCCTCCTGTCCAGAGGGATGGCAACAGCCTTGGCCGCCTCCAACGCTCTCTTTACATCATATTCATCAACTTCACCGCCCTTGACCGCCACAATGCCATAACTGTTCAAACCCTTTATGTGACTCCCGGCAATACCCGCGAAAACGGATCTTATTTCACACCCCGACATCAATTCCGCCTCTTCCACGGCCCTCTTTATTGAATCCACGGTACTGTCGATATTAACGACTACACCTTTCCGAAGACCGCTTGACGGATGAGTGCCAATTCCGATTATATCTATCCCGGCATTTGTAATCTCACCGACAATGGCACATGTTTTGGTCGTTCCTATATCCAGCCCTACTACGATATTTTCCCTTTTTGCCATCCATTCATCCTCTCCGACATCATATCTCCGTCTTGTGATCTTCTGTCAGACTCTTCGGACTGAAAACATTTCCATGCTGAACTGTAATCCTGCTGCAATCTACGAGATCAATGCTCAAAGACGCTCCATCCGGATTTCTTCGCGCCAGGTCCATCATAACCCTCTTCAGCCTCTTCAACTTTTTCCCGTAATCTCCAAAACCGAGATTCAAAAACAGGCGATTATCCGTAACAACAGAAAATTCATACAGGTCATCCACATAAATCTCCGACACATTCCATGCTCTCGGGAAATTGTCTCCTTCAGAAAGATAGTCCAGAAATTCAAAAGCCGTCTCCAGCAGAGCTTTTCTTACTCTTTCATTTTTGTAGAACCCTGTGAGCACGGGAGCGTCTGTGCTGTCGCCCGCTTCAAATTTTTTAAACACCTCTCCGCCACGATCCACGGCATACAAGTCTTTGTCCTTTTTAAGGAGAGCGGCGGTATCTCTCTCAACAACCTCAACAACCAGCCTGTCGGGAAATTCCCTCCCGACAGAGGCATCCTTGATCCACGGATCATTCTCTATGCCTCGCGCCATCTTCCCGAGATTCGCAGTCAGGACATTCATAGAGGGTGATATTCCCGCGAGTTCAACAATCTTCTCCTTGCTGACCTTGTTGCACCCTCTGATGATAGTGTTTTTTAACTGGAAATAATCGGCGCACATGGCAAAATTATATGCATACACCATGAAAAAGGCCAATAGACTGGCAACACTGACAATGGCAAGGGTCCTGAAAATTTCGCCCGGAATCATTCCTGATCGCCGTTTCAGCCTGTTCTTCCTTGTCGAAGGGGTTATTTTGAGGGATTTCTTCATAGTTTCTCCCCTATGATCTTTAACTCTGTTTCAAGAAAAATTCTCCTTTCACCCAGAATCCTCTTTTGAACAGTGTCAATCAGGGAAATAACATCCTCTGCTTTTGCGTTGCCTATATTCACAATAAAATTTCCATGTTTCCCGGATATTTCCGCATCCCCCACCCTGAGGCCCTTAAGACCGGTCTCTTCAATCATCTTTCCTGCCGGACAATCTGGAGGGTTTTTAAACACGGAACCCGCGCTCCGGTATGCGAGAGGATGCTTTTCTCTGCGCGCCGCAATAATATCAGAAATCTTTCCCTGGATTTCTTCTCTGCTCCCTTTTACAAGATGAAAGTCGGCGCCGGTAATAATTGTTCCTTCGGGGAGATCGAGATTTCTGTACTCAAACGGCAGGTCTTTTCTCTCTATCTCCCTTATCTTCGCGCCGGCATCAAGAATGGAGACTGATTCCACTACATCCTTCAACTCCCTTCCCCACGCGCCGGCATTCATTTTCAGACCGCCTCCGACACTACCCGGTATCCCGGCACAAAATTCCATTCCGGCAAGAGATTTTCTGATCGAGAGTTCAACAATGCCGGAAAGTGAAACTCCGGCCTGGGCGTAAACGCAAACACTGCCGGCATATTCTTCTTTCAGAGTAGATTCCGGGGGTAGATTCTCGTCCCTTATCTCCAGCCTTCGAAGTGCCTCCAGGGAAATCAACACCCCCCTGTAACCACCATCTCTCACGATAAGATTCGTACAGTTCCCGACAGGCAGGAAAGGAACCTCCTCTCTAAGGAAAAAGGAAACCAGTTTTTTCAGTTCACCGACAGTATCGGGAATAATCAGCGCATCAGCCCTTCCTCCGACACCCATGGAAGTGTGCATAGACATGGGTTCATCGAAAAGCACCCTTCCGGTGACCATGCCGCCTATTTTGTCCCTGAACTGTCTGTCTGTAATCATTTGTCCTGATTCCTGTTCCCTGGCTTCTGACCTTCAAGTCTTTCCAGGAGGTTCTCCCCTATTTTCCACACATCTCCCGCCCCCAGCGTGATGACCACATCACCCGGTTTCACTATGTCGAACAGGTGATCGACAATCTCATTAAAACCCGACAGGTATATGACATCACCATGGCCATTGTCCTTTATGCTTTTGCAAAGGGTCATGGAGTGAACGCCCTTTATCTCCTTCTCGCTCGCGGCATATATGTCCGTCAGAATCAGCGTCCCGGCGTCATCAAAGGAACCCAGAAATTCATCAAACAGGTCCCTGGTGCGCGTATAGCGGTGAGGCTGAAACACGACGACAATCCGCCTGTCTTCCCACGCATTTTTCGCGGCTGCCAGCACCGCCTTTATTTCAGTCGGATGATGACCATAATCATCAACCACCGTGACATCATCGGCCTGTCCCTTGATCTCCAGTCGACGGTGCACCCCCTTATAAGCGCTGAGACCCTCCTGTATAGTAGAAAATTCCATGCCAAGCTCCAGGGACACGACCACAGCGGCCATGGAGTTATAGACATTGAACAGACCCGGAACCTGTATCTCTACTTTTCCAAGAAGGGTTTCTCTGTGGTAGAGGGAAAATTGTGATGTTAGTCCGCTGAAGGATATATCAGCTGCCCTGAAGTCAACTCCATCATAAATGCCATAAGTGACGGTCTTTCTCTTCACCCTGGGCAATATATCTTTCACATTGTTACAATCACCGCATAATATGACAGACCCGTAAAAGGGAACCGAGTTGGCAAATTGCAGAAAGGCATCCTTGATCTCCCCTATTCCCGGATAATAATCCAGGTGTTCGCGATCTATATTTGTAATCACGGCAATGTATGGGTTCAGTTGGAGGAAGGAACCGTCGCTCTCATCAGCCTCGGCAACAATAATCTCCCCCTCTCCAAGCCTTGCGTTACTTCCTATGCTGTCCAGTCTGCCCCCTATCACCATCGTAGGATCAAGACCACCATACGCGAGTACGGTTGAAATAATGGAAGTTGTTGTTGTCTTCCCATGACAGCCAGACACGGCTATGGAATATTTCATCTTCAATAGTTCGGCCAGCATCTCAGCCCTTGGGATAACCGGAATGTTTCTGCTGTGAGCCTCCATTACCTCAGGATTATCCTCGCCAACCGCTGTTGATTTCACCACCACATCGACATCCATAAGATTTGATGACCTGTGGCCGTAAAAGATTCCTGCCCCGAGCGATTCCAGCCTCGACGTGATATCGGACCTCTCAAGATCGGACCCGCTGATTGTATAACCAAGATTCAGGAGGACTTCAGCAATACCACTCATTCCGATACCGCCTATCCCGACAAAGTGTATATGTTTTATCCGTCTGTACATTATATCTTCCTTCTGACTCCTGATTTCTGACCCCTGATATCTGTTCCCTGACCCAGTATGATCATACACTCATCCACTATGTCTTCAGCCGCCTTTACATTTCCCAGTTTTTCAGATTCCTTTTCCATTCTGTTTATCGTCCCGGGACTGTTGAACAGTCTCCTGATGACCCCGGCAAGTCTTTTTCCATCAAGTTCGCTTTCGAGTATCATCTCGGCCGCGCCCGCATCCGTCAGCACGCGAGCATTCAACTCCTGGTGGCCTCCGGCCGCGAACGGATAGGGAATAAGCACTGACGCTTTTCCACTCGCGGTTATCTCAGCAACGGAAGTCGCGCCCGCTCTGCATATCAAAAGATCCGCCGATCCATAAGCCGAAGACATATCAGTAATGAAGGAATGCACCCCCGCATCCACTCCGTAATCGTGATAGGCAGCAGATACCTCATCCATATCTTTATCACCCGTCTGGTGGGTAATCACCAACCTGTCTTTTATGTCCTTCAGGTACCCGATGGATTCAACAACCACCCTGTTTATAGTCTGGGCTCCCTGACTTCCTCCAAATATAAGGATGGAAAATTTATCCCCTGTCCTCCGGGATTTTTTAATGCCCTTTACAAATCCCTTTCTCACAGGGTTTCCCGTAACAACAGTCCCGGCATCCGCGAACCACCCTTCCCTGTCGGGAAACGAGAGAAATATTCTATCCACAAACCTGCCAAGCATTCTGTTTGTAAAACCGGGCAGGGCGTTCTGTTCCGCGATTACCGTTTTTATACCCATAAAATGGGCGGTTATCACCGCCGGCCCTGAAGCGTAGCCCCCTACACCCAAAACAATATCGGGTCGGAAATTACGTATAATAGACACCGATTGTGCTATGCTCCACGGAATTTTCAGAAGACTGACTATCATCTTTGCAGCCCTTCTGCCCTTCACTCCTTCCACATTTATCGTACGAAGTGTAAAGCCCATATCACGAAGAATCCTGGCTTCCAGACCCTTTTCAGTTCCTATGAAGAGGACATCTTGCACATCTGGTCTCTCCAGAAACTCCCCGGCAATTGCCACGGCGGGGAATACATGCCCTCCGGTGCCTCCACCCGCCATAATGACCCTGACACTCTTCTCCCTACGCATTGACTAAGACCGGCCTTCCGTCTCCCCGCTGTTCTGTTCTCGATAAGAAGATATGTTCAGCAGTATGCCAATAGCCACCATGCACATCATCAGTGATGTGCCCCCGTAACTGAGAAATGGGAGCACCAGTCCCTTCGTGGGAACCAGTCCCATAACTGCCGCCATATTTATAAATGCCTCCAGCGCGATAATTGTGGTCAATCCGGAGGCCAGAAGCATTCCGAACAGGTCCGCACAGTTAAAAGAAATCGCGAAACCACGAAAAACAAGGATGCAGAACAGCATAATAATGATTACAACCCCGATAAAACCACCCTCTTCAGCAATTACCGAAAGGATGAAGTCGGTATGCGGTTCGGGAAGATAAAAGAGCTTCTGCATTCCGTTTCCAAGCCCTACGCCAAAGGCTCCGCCGGAACCGAAGGAAATAAACGATTGTATTATCTGAAAGCCTGTATTGGTCGGATCTTCCCAGGGATTAAGAAACGACATAAGTCTCTGCATGCGGTAACTTTCATGAATAATCAGAGCCACCCCCACAGGGATTACAGTTGCCACGAGACCGGCAAGATATATGATTCTGCTCCCCGCCAGATAGAACATAAGCATAAACACTACAACCATGATAGCGGCCGCGCCAAAATCCGGCTGACACAGCACAAGGCCAACAATTGTCATCATTATGACCAGCGGAACCACAAAAACGCGTGAAAATTCCTTTATGTGCCCTATTTTCTTCGTAAGATAATGGGCCAGGAATATAACCAGCATGATCTTTACCAGTTCGGACACCTGAAAAGATAGATATCCCGCGCGAAGCCACCTGGTGGCACCGCCAGCCTTTAAACCGAAACCCGGAATAATAACCAGGGACAGAAGCACTATGGATATAACCACGCCGGGATAAGCCGCTTTTTTCCAATACCGATAGGGCAATCTGGATGTTCCTATCATGACGCCAAACCCAAGCAGGACAAATAATATCTGTTTCTTGATATAGTGGTATCCGTCGCCATATTTCTCCATGGCAATTATGGAACTCGAGCTGTAGATCATAACCGTCCCAATGACAACCAGGATTATTGTAACAATAAACAGCGCGATATCCGGTCTAACTCTTGTTAATGAAGACTGTTCGCCCATGTCCCCTGATCCTTTTCACGACCCATTTGATCAACCATGACAGCTTCGTAAAAAGTCCAACTTCTGCGTTCCGCTGCATCCTTCGTCACTGCGGCGTACCGTAATGTACGCCTCATTCCTCATGATTTGCGCGCCTTGAATTTGAAGCTTTTTACTTTGCCGTCCAATCTTGACTTTTTACGAGTCCATCAACCATGTTCTTGAAAACAATCCCCCGCTCCTCATAGTTTTTGAATTCATCAAAACTTGAGCAGCCAGGCGACAGCAACACAATGTCGCCGGATGTTGAATTGTCACGAGCCATGTTGACGGCATCTTTCAGGTTGGCTGCAATTTCAGTCTCCGCAATTCCACCGATAATGGAATCTATCTCTCTTCCGGCTTCACCGAAGACGATCAGCATTTTGACCTTTTCTCTTATAAGTTCCGCAAGTATTCCAAAGTCCCCGCCCTTGTATCTGCCTCCCATAAGGAGCACAACCGGCCCGGGAAATGATTCGAGCGCCCTGTAGACCGCATCCACGTTTGTGCCCTTGGAATCGTTGTAATACTCTACACCATTCACAGTTCCGGCAAATTCTATCCTGTGTGGGATACCAGAAAAAGTCTCCAGCACATCAATAATCTCTCCAGACGAACACCCGCATATTCTCGATGCAAGCACGGCGGCCATCACATTCTCCAGATTGTGCGCGCCTTTCAATCTTATCGACCGGATGGGATATCTCTCATCCAGTCCGGCAGAGAGGTATCTCAAGGACTCGCCATCAATAAACATTCCCTCTTTCAATCTTGAAGATGAGCTGAAACATGAGACATGTTCAGCCGGCAGCCTCTTCGAAAGATCCGTCGATACAGGGTCATCCGCATTCAGAATGGCAAGATCCCCTTCCCCTTGGCATGCGAATATCCTTTCCTTTACAGAGCGGTATTCTTCAAAAGATCCATGATAATCGAGGTGGTCACTGCTTACATTCAGAAGAACCGCTATAAATGGGTGAAAATTCCTGACCCACTGCAACTGGAAACTGCTCACTTCTATCACCGCGTAATCGTCCTCCTGCCTGCCGTTCACATACGATATGAGCGGATTGCCTATATTGCCGCCGACAAAAACCCTCTTGCCACAATGTTCCAGTATCCTGCCCAGCAGACTGGTCGTGGTCGTTTTCCCATTTGTGCCGGTAATCGCAATAGCCGGTTTTTTCAAATACCCGGAGGCAAGTTCCAGCTCGCTTAGGATCGGAATTCCCATCCTCAAACCCTCCGCGAGCAGACAGTTGAATGGTGGAACGCCCGGTGAAGGCACAATCATATCCGTTCGTGAAAGAACCGCCGTATCATCCTGACCGATGCCCAATTCCACATCCGCCAGCCCCGTAAAGACTTCAACGGCATCTCCAAGCTCAGAAACAGGTTTTTCATCGGCAATCATAACCCTGGCTCCCTTATCAAGCAGGAATTCAACCGTCGCCACACCCGTTCTGCCCAGACCGATTACCAGAATCCTCTTTCCACTTAGATCCATGAACATTCACCCGAGACTGTTCCCATTACCTCAGCTTCAACGTACTTATGGCGATAAGCGCAAGGATAATGGAAATGATCCAGAAACGCACAATGACCTTGGGTTCCGCCCATCCCTTCAATTCAAAATGATGATGTATAGGCGCCATCCTGAACATACGTTCCCCTTTAGACATCTTGAACCAGCCTACCTGGAAAATGACTGAAATGGTTTCAACTACAAATATGCCTCCTACTATCGCGAGGAGTATCTCCTGCTTTGTGAGAACGGCTATAGTACCCAGAGCGCCTCCCAGAGAGAGTGAGCCCACGTCTCCCATGAAGATTTGGGCTGGATAAGTATTGTACCAGAGGAAACCGATTCCGGCCCCGACCATGGCGCCGCAAAAGACCGCAAGTTCTCCCACTCCCGCCACATATGGAATCTGGAGATACCCGGACAACTTTATATTCCCGGCAAAATAGGCGAAAAGAAGATAGGTCGCGAAGCATATCGTTGTCGGGCTTATTGCAAGACCGTCCAGACCATCCGTAAGATTTACCGCATTTGCCGCTCCTACAATAATAAACGTGGAAAGGATTATATAACCCCAGCCAAGATCAGGAAGAACGGTCTTAAAAAATGGTACTGTGAGATTTGAGCTGAAATCCGGGTTCAGGTACAGAACAATACTCACAAAAAGCGCTATCATAATCTCCGCGGCGAGTCTGACTGTTCCCGGAATCCCCTTGCTGCTTCTGTTTGACAACTTCCGGTAATCATCCCAAAAGCCGATAAGGCCGAATCCCACCATCACCATGAGAACGGTCCAGACATAGCCCACATTGAGTTTTGCCCAGAGGAGGGTTGACACGACAACAGAAAAGATGACAAGAATACCTCCCATCGTTGGCGTGCCCTCTTTTGAAAGGTGAGAGCCGGGACCGTCACCGCGGATAGGTTGCTCCATGCGGAGGGATTGGAGTTTTCGGATCACCCAGGGACCAAGAATAAAACAGATGGTTAAACCGGTTATCGTCGCGTATATTGTCCTGAAGGTTATATAGCGAAACACATTAAGCCACGAATATGTATCGCTGAATGAATATAAGAAGTGATAGATCATTTATAAATTCTCCCGGTCAAACCCGCAAGCTGCCGTAAGATATAGCCATTTATTCATGTATGAGTACCTAATCGAACTCCTCTATTATTGCCTGGAGAAATTCCTCCATCTTCATGTTTCTCGATCCTTTTACCAGTATCCAGTCTTCTTCGCGCAGCAACGAACGGAGCGTTTCCATTATTCTATCCGGCGTTTCGGCAAAATATATATGGTCTTCCCTGAGTCCCCCCTCTATGGCGCCCCTCGCCACAGCTCCCGAAAAACCTCCCCTGAGGAATACACTCCCTACACCGGTATCAGCCATAGCCCTTCCAATCTTTTCGTGCAGTCTTTCAGCCTCTTCCCCCAGTTCGAGCATATCTCCGAAAATAACAATGCTCTCATTATTTCCCTTTAAATCACTCAATGCCTTGAGGGCCTCCATTGCCGAGGCGGGGTTGGCGTTGTAGGTGTCATCAATAACAATGCCACCGCTCTTCAGCCTGTGAACATCCATACGGCCCTGTATCTGCCTGAATGCCGACAACCCTTCACAAATCAGATCGTATTCAATATCCATGGCCTGGCAGGCTGCCGCACAGGCCAAAGCATTGTATATATTATGTCTGCCGACGACGTTCATATCGATACCCTTGCCTATTCCCCCCATCTCCAGTGTAAAACTGACTCCTCGCTCACCCCTCATAAAGATGCGTTCAGCACGGACAAACGCATTTTCATCGATACCAAAGCTGATGTTTCTTCCCATCCACCGGTCTGCCAATATCCTTGAAAATTCATCGTCTCTGTTGGTAACCGCCACGCCGTTATCTTTCATATTGGAAAAGAGATCCCCCTTTTCCTCCATGACTACATCCACAGACCCAAACCCCTCCAGATGGGCTGGTCCTATATTAGTGATAACGCCGATATCCGGCTCGGCAATGGTTGTGAGTCTTTCTATCTCCCCCCTCCGGTTGGTTCCCATCTCAATGACAGCCATCTCATGTCCGGGTTTCAGCTCAAGCAGGCTGAGGGGAAGCCCCACAAGATTGTTATAATTCCCCCTGCTCTTTAGAACATTCCCGGAAAGCCCCGCCACCGTGGCTATCATCTCTTTCGTTGTCGTCTTACCGGAGCTTCCTGTTACCGCTACAACAGGGATTGTGAACTTGTTTCTCCATAAATTGGCTATATTGCCCAGCGCGCGCAGGGTATCGTCAACGAGAACCACGGAAAGATCACCGGGGACTCTTCCGGTTATCTCTTCCTCCCCTCTCTGAACGAGCAGGCCCGATGCGCCGTTTTTTATCGCATCCGGGATAAAACTGTGCCCGTCAAATCTCTCCCCTATGAGAGGAATAAAGAGATTGCCCCCGATTACATCCTCTGAATTCGTGGATAATCCTTCGAACACACCTTCAGGATTCCCCTTGACAAGGATTCCTTCCGTTGCCGCTATTATCTCTTCCATTTTTAATACGGGTGATTTCATACTTTTTAACACATACCTCTCGACCTGTGGCTGGAAAATGCCTCCCTGACGACTACCCTGTCATCAAAAGGAAACTTCCTGGTTCCAATGATCTGGTAATCCTCATGTCCCTTCCCCGCGACCAATACGATATCCGATTTACCGGCTATAGATACCGCCAGATCTATAGCAGCTCGCCGGTCAGCGATAATCATATATCCTTTTTCATTGAAACCACTGATCATATCCTCAGGAGAATATTTGTTTGAATCAGTGCCAATTCCCATTTCTATTTCATCCAGAATTTTTGAGGGATCCTCCGTCCTCGGATTATCCGAAGTAATTATGGCCAGATCACTCAGCGTTGCCGCGATTTTCCCCATAACAGGCCTTTTCGTACGATCTCTGTCTCCTCCGCACCCAAAAACCGTTATGATCCTGCCCTCTTTAAAATCAGACAGATTTTCGAGCACCTTTTTCAGGGCGTCTCCGGTATGAGCATAGTCCACAAATACCGCGGACTCGCCAGGTTTACTCACCCTTTCCAGACGACCTGGAACGGTCTCCAGCGCCCCTATGCCGGACCGGATATATTCCTCCGGTATCCTGAGCGACATAGCCGTCGCCGCCGCCGCGAGGATGTTATAAAGGTTAAATTTTCCGACCATGGCGGAAGATACCCAAAATCCACCATCCGGTCCTTTTATATTCGCCCCTATTCCATCCATGGAAAGGGTAAAATCAGTGGATGACACATCACACAATTCCCCCACGCCGAATGTAACCGACGGCGTTTTTATCTCGTCAAGGAGTCTTACGCCCCACGGATCATCACCGTTAACAACTGCCACGCGCCCACCTGGCACATCAGTAAAAAACCTTTTCTTCACCAGAAAATATTCTTCCATGGTGTGATGATAATCGAGATGCTCCCGGGAGAGATTCGTAAATATCCCGATATCATACTCGCACCCATAGATCCTTTTCAGGTCGATCGCGTGAGACGAAACCTCCATCACGACATGAGTCACTCCCGCGTCGACCATTTCCCTCAGCATTCTGTGAAGGTCGAGCGACTCGGGTGTTGTGTGCGAAGCGGGAAATAGATTGCCTTTATATCTGTAATTTACCGTTCCTGTAACTCCCGTACAAAACCCTGCAGATTCTAAAATGGATTCCAGGAGATAGGCTACCGTTGTTTTTCCATTTGTTCCTGTGACCCCTATCAGACAGAGATCGCGGGAGGGATTGCCATAAAAGTTTTTCCCCAGCCTGCCCAGCGCCAGACGACTGTCTTTCACCCTTATGAAGGCCGCGCTCGGCTCAGCGGGAATGTTTCCTTCATCATGTACGATATACCCCGCTCCCTTTTTCACCGCGTCGCGTACGAAATCATGGCCGTTGAACTCGGCGCCGGCAATCGCAACAAAGATGGATCCTTCTCTACATTTCCTGGAGTCGTAGCAAATATCAGAGACATCTCCGGAAATGTCTCCCGATATCCCCAGGACATCTACTTTACTCAGCAGGCGTGAAAGTTTCATGCCGCGCGTCCCTCTTTCTCAGACACCCCTGTCAAACAGGACATAACAGGGCTGATTCTTCTCTATCCGGACACCCGGGATCGGATTCTGACTCACAGCCCAGCCACTCCCCGCAATTCTTACGTCCATTCCCCTGTTTTGGGAAATCCTTAGAACTTCTCTCATTGACATGCCCTCAAAATCAGGGATGACCGATTCATCCACTTCCGTATCATGATAGATTGTTTCCGTAGCAGTCGACGCCTGAATTATTCTTACTCCTTCGTTGTCTTCGTCAGCGGCAACCTCCCTCAGTTCCATACTCTTATTGGAACATCTTAATATCTGTTCCGAAACCTTCTTGAAAACCGGCGCGGCGGCGGCCCCACCCCATCTGCAGGTCTCCGGTTCATCCAGCACAACAAGGATTACCATCTGGGGATCTTCGGCAGGGAAAAACCCGACGAAAGAGGCCTCCACTTTTTCGGCCGAGTAACGCCCCAGATCGAAATCGAACTTCTGAGATGTGCCGGTCTTGCCCGCCACAGAAAGGTTGACTATGCGGGCATTCTTCCCGGTTCCCCCCTCGCCTTCCACCACATCGGTAAGGATGGATGCGATTCTATGTGAAGTCTCAGGAGATATAACCCGCCTTACCGCTACAGGTTCAAATTCCTTTACTACGCTACCCTTCTTATCCACCATGCAGCGAACGACATGGGGCTTCATCAATACGCCGTCATTTGCGATGGCGGACATCGCCGCAACTAATTGTATAGCTGTAACCGAAACGCCCTGACCAAAGGCTATCGTCGCGAAATCAACATCACTCCAGTCCTTCGGATTTCTCAGAATACCTCTTGATTCACCTGGAAGATCAACACCTGTCTTTGAACCAAACCCAAACATTGTAATATAACGGTAAAGCTTCTCCCTTCCAAGCCTCTCCGCGATTTTAATTGAACCTATATTGCTGGAATATTTAAGAATCTCCTGCAAGTTAAGTTTCTGAAATTTCTCATTCTGGGCATCATGGATAACCCTGTTTCCTACCCTGTAAGACCCGTTCTCGCAGTCAAACATATCCGTTTCCGTAACAAGGCCTTCCTCAAGAGCGGCAGCGGCCACAAAGGGCTTAAAAACGGAACCTGGATCAAAACTATCGATAACCGCCCTGTTTCTCCTGGCATCCGCGGGATATATGGAAAAGACATTGGGATTGAACCTCGGTTCACTGGCCATCGCCAACACCTCCCCTGTCCCGGGATCCATAACGATAACGGTTCCCCCTTTCGCGCCGGTACCTTCAATGGCCTTCCTCAACTGAGATTCAACAATATATTGAATCTTGCTGTCGATGGTCAGGAAAAGGCTGCAACTCTTGTCATCCACTATATCGCCTGAATCATTATTCAGATAGATCTTGTATCCCCTGGCATCTCTGCCCCACACCACCTTTTTTGGAACAGCCTTCAGATATTCATCATATTTCGATTCCAGGCCATCCAGGCCGGTGGAATCCAGCCCTGCAAATCCGAGAAGGTGGCAGGCCATTTCCCTGTGAGGATAAAATCTCTTGGGTTCCTGTACCAGGTGAACGCCCTTTAACTTCAAGGTACGTATCCGCTCCGCCCTGACCGGAGAGATCTGCCGGGCAACCCAGCGGAAGCTACCCTGACTTGAAACCGCCCCCGCAACCTTTTGCCTCTTTACACCCAATATGGACGAAAGCTTCGATGAAACCTTCCTGCGTTCCTCGACACTCGAAGGATCCACGTAAACGGAATCCGCCATTACGGTAGCCGCGAGCTTCTGCCCGTTTCTATCAAATATGAATCTTCTTTCCGGATACAGCGTCAGACTCTTTTTGTGCTGCCTGTCGGCAAGTTTCCCCAGCGTTTCTCCGGAGACAACCTGAAGTTGAAACGCTCTCGACACCAGCGCTACATACAGCACAAGAAAAAGAACCAATATTGACGCCATCCTGAATCTCAGCCATTTTCCCGATTTTGCAGTCATTTTAAGAAAATCACCTGATCCCTTTCCGGATAGCACATCCCGAGTTTAGTCCTGGCAATGGACTCTATCCTGTGTGGAGATTTCAGCGTCGCGGTCTCAACCTTCAATTTTCTGTTTTCCTCCAAAAGGCTGTCTCCGCGATGCATCTCTTCGGCTATCCGATAATCGATCTTTGTAATACTTATTCGAAACCACACATAGACAAGCGTGATAGCCATAAACATAAGTGCTATAACTATAAGGCGAAAAAGTTTCGTCCCCCTTTTTTTTTCACCAGTCGCCAACATTCTCAGATCCTTATGGCCGTTCTCAACCTCGCGCTTCTTGCCCTCGGGTTGGAAGCTATCTCGGCGTCTTCAGGCATGACAGCCCTCCTGACCAACACTTTCAGCTTGCTTTTTCTGTTACAACAGCAGACCGGAAAATCCGGAGGACAGATACACCCCTTCTCCCAGGAACGGAACAGATTTTTCACCATTCTGTCTTCAAGTGAATGAAATGATATTACGGAAAATCTGCCCCCTTCTTCCAGCACGTCAATTCCGTTCTCTATTGCGTTATGAAGATTTGCCAGTTCGTTATTGACGGCAATTCGGAGGGCTTGAAAGGTTTTTGTGGCGGGATGTATCCTCTTTTTCTTCAGGTGGCCGGGCAGAGCGCCGGCAATAATCGCGGCAAGTTCACCCGTCGTTCTTATGGGAGACAGCTTCCGCCTTTCCGAAATTGCTCTTACAATCCTTCCGGGCATCATCTCTTCACCATAGTCTTTTATGATCTTCTTCAGTTCCTCTTCCGAGAAACCATTCACTATATCGAATGCCGTCAGGTCATTTTCCTGATCCATCCGCATGTCAAGCGGCGCATCCAGAGAAAAACCAAACCCCCTGTCAGGTGTATCGAACTGGTGGGACGAAACCCCCAGATCCAGCAGAATTCCATTTACCCTCTCAATCCCCAGTTCCAACAATATATTCCTGATATCGGCAAAATTCCCCTTTACAAGCAGTGCCCGGCCCTTGAAGGCCTTAAGCCTGCGTTCAGCTTCAGAAAGAGCCTCCCTGTCACGATCAACACCGACAAGAATCCCATCCGGGGCTGTTCTTGCAAGGATCTCATACGCATGTCCCCCACCCCCCAGAGTCCCGTCAAAATATACTCCACCCGGCCTGCAGCTCAGTGAATCCACTGTTTCTCTGAGCATAACCGGTTCATGGAAGGATGACTTTGTCATATCCCCAGATCAGCCATATAATCGCTGAAGGCTTCAACATTCTGGCTGGAGCTATCGAGCTCTTTCTCAAACATCTCCCTGTCCCAGATTTCTATACTCCGCCCCATACCAGCAATGACGATCTCTTTTTCAAGCTTCGCGTAGTTCCTGAGAGGAGGCGGTATAAGCACCCTTCGCTGAGCATTGAAAGAACAGTCAACAGCGCCAGACATGAAAAGACGCTGAAATGCACGCACTTCTTTTCTTATTATAGATTGCTGGAACACCTTCTCCTCTATCGCAATCCACTCATTGTAAGGGAAAACCAGGAGACAGCCATCCCAGTTTGTTATCACCATCCGCTCGTCATACTTCTCGGTGAAAACCTGGCACAGCCTGGCGGGAAAGATGATTCTCCCCTTTTCATCGATGGTGTGATAGTATCTTCCCCTGAATACAGACACTGATAGAATCCTCCACAATCATCCACTTTGCTCCACCTGGCTGAACTATAAAGACGCTTGGCGGCTTTGTCAAGGAAAAAAATCGCTATTTTTTTCTTTTAATCTGATATTTTAGGACTGCTTCATTATGGTCTTTAAGATTGGATGAAAATTGGTGGGAACCATTGTTCTTCGATACAAAATAGAGGAAATCCACAGACGCGGGATAAAGAGCCGCCTTAATCGCCTCCATACCGGGATTACAGATGGGCCCTGGTGGCAAACCCTTCATCGTGTAGGTATTGTAAGGCGTCTTCTTCCTGAGGTCACTCCTTCTGAGATTTCCATCAAAGTCCTTGATACCGTAAATGACTGTCGGATCGCTCTGAAATCTCATACCTTTCTTTAATCTATTATGGAAAACTGCCGATATCAGAGTCCTTTCCTCATTCGGGCCTCCCTCTTTTTCAATAATGGAGGCAAGAACTACAATCTCATCCAGCGTAAGGTGGATCTCGTCCGCTCTCTCCAGCATATCAGGCGTTATACACTTTCTGAACTGCTTCACCATAAATCTTATGATTCCTTCTTCCCCCATTGATTTGTCGAATCTATAGGTATCGGGAAAGAGATAGCCTTCAGCGCTTTTCCCCTCTACACCAAGGGATGATAACAGGATGCTGTCCGATGCGAGGCCGATAAACTTTTCTCTGTCGGCAAGGCCCACATTCTCCAGACGAGAGGCTATCCGGCGCAGTGTAAAACCCTCCGGTATAAAGACAAAATACCCCTTGATCTTTCCCTGTACCAGTTTGTCCAACACTGCCACAGGGGTCATGGAGCTACTTAAATCGTATTCGCCCGGCTTGATATGCTTTGGCGCATCCATTAAAAGTGCCAGGAGATAGAACTCTCTTTTATGCCTGATCAGTCCCGCTCCTTCCAGTACGTCAGCAGTCGCGGAGAAAGTGCTGCCCCGGGGTATCTCTACCGTAAATTCCCTGTATTTAAAATCTATCGGGCTGTTCGCATAGTTACAGAAAATCAGACATAATAAAGACGTAACGGCTACGCATATAACCGCAATTATTTTAATCCATCTCACCGCGTTCATCTTCTTTATTCCTCATGTAATCCAGATAGTCCTGTAGAATAATGGCGGCCGCAAGCTTGTCAACAACCCCCTTTCTCTTTCTGCGGTTCATATCCGCTTCTATAAGCAGGCTCTCCGCTTCTTTCGTGGAAAGGGCTTCATTCCACTTCACAACAGGTACGGAGACACCCGCCTCAAGAGCATCAATGAACCGGTTTACCTTCTCGCACTGGATTCCCTCCGTACCGTCCAGCCTTACAGGATACCCGACGACTATTTTCCGGGCACCATATTCCCCTACAAGCCCCGCTATCTGTTCAATATCCCTTTTCCAGTATTTCCTGGCAATAGTGGCAATGCCCCTGGCAATCATACCCAGATCATCACAGATAGCCACCCCTATTCTCTTTTCTCCGTAATCAAGTCCCAATACTCTCATAATAGACGAAGCTCTATAGCATACTCGCGATGATATTACAAAACCCGAAAGACAATCCACTTGTGTAAATCGCAAGTTTTTGCTATTCCCAAAAGACAAAAGAGAGAACCACCGGACGAGGAGCATGAAACATATTATCTTAGGCACAGCCGGGCATGTCGACCATGGGAAGACCGCGCTGGTAAAAGCACTCACCAACATAGACACCGACAGGCTCAAAGAAGAAAAAGAACGCGGGATTACCATCGAGCTTGGGTTTGCCCCGCTTACCCTCGCGAATGGACAGAAGATCGGGATAGTGGATGTCCCGGGTCATGAAAAATTCGTGAAGAATATGGTCGCCGGCGCCGGGGGAATAGATCTGGTTGTCATGGTGATCGCGGCGGACGAAGGCGTAATGCCGCAGACGCGGGAACATCTGGAAATATGTGAACTTCTCGGAATAAGCAGGGGACTTGTAGCCCTCACGAAAACAGACACGGTAGATGAGGCCTGGCTGGCCCTTGTACAGGAAGATATCAGAGATTTCATGAAGGGAACCTTTCTGGAAACTTCACCGATAATCCCGTTGTCATCGATCACAGGCGCCGGGCTCCCGGATTTTCTTGCGGCGCTTGGCGAAATCATTTCCACACTGGATGAGCGAACAGATTCCGGGCTCTTCAGACTCCCGGTAGATAGGGTATTTACCATGAAGGGTTTCGGCACTGTGGTGACCGGAACCCTGGCATCCGGAAAGATAACGGTCGGCGATACGGTGGAAATCATGCCCTCCGGGGCAAAGGCAAAGATAAGGGGCATCCAGATTCACAACGAAACATCCCAGGTGGCAGAGGTCGGACAGAGAACCGCCATCAACCTTCAGGGAACCGGCAGAACAACGATAGAGAGAGGATATGTCCTCACCCGCGTCTCCACATTTGAGACATCAAGCCGTTTGGATATTCATATGAAATATCTTGCCGGAGCCGGGAAAAAATTGAAGAACAGGACTCTTGTCAGATTTCATACCGGGACCAGCGAAACGATTTCGAGAATCATACTGCCGGACAGGGAGGAAATCGAGCCTGGAGAAGAAACATACGCGCAGATAATCCCCAAAACTCCTGTGGTGGCTATGTCAGGAGACATGTTTGTTATCAGAAGTTATTCTCCAATCACCACTGTAGGGGGTGGTGAGATAATAGATCCCCTCGCGAAAAAACGCAGGAAACACACAATGCCGGACGAAGAAGAAAGACTCCACAGGGGAACAGGTGAAGACAAAACAGACATAATACTGGAAAGGGCTGGCCTTGACGGCATTCCCAGCCGGAGCCTTTCGATAAGAACAGGACTTTTACCCGGCGAGCAGGAAAAGATTCTTGAAAATATGCTGTCAAAAAAGAACGCCCTGTTGCTGGACCGGGATGAACGCAGAGTTGTCTCCTCCAGAGTATACAGGGATCTTCAGAACAGGGTAATGTCTGAGATAGAGGCATATCATAAAAAGTATCCCCTGAAGGAAGGATTTTCCAGGGAGGAACTGAGAACGACTCTCGGGGGCTACATCGATCCCAGGCTGTTTAACAAAGCTGTCAGAGACCTGGAAGAGGACGGAAAGATAGTCGCGGAAAAGGAGAATGTCCGGATCGAAGGACACAGGGTCAACCTGAAAGATGAAGAAGTGCGGCTCAGAGAAGAGATCGCCGGCATTTACCGGGATTCCGACCTGACACCTCCCTCAACAAAAGAAATCATGGAAAAATTTTCGAAGGAAAGGGACGCCGTAACCGATATCCTTGCTGTCATGATCAACACGAAAGCTCTTGTCAGGGTCAATGAAGATCTGTACTTTTACAAAGAGTCCATCGACAGGCTGAAAAAAGATTATAGAGAACTCCTTATTAGAGACGGCAAGGCATCGCCCGCCAGCTTCAAGGAGATGACGGGCCTGTCGCGCAAGTTCATAATTCCACTAATGGAATTTTTTGATAAAACGAAGCTGACCATCCGGGTAAAAGATCACCGGATACTAAGAGAGACGGCTTCATAAAAAGTCCAATCTTGATTTCTTACGAGTGCATTGGGAGAGAGAAAGAATTGAAGGCGCCCACGGAAAAGATTGATGTAAGGTTTTACAGTGGAGGAAAGGTTTCCCGGATTTCCGAATCTGTTATAAGAGAAGAGCCTGTAGAAATATTCCTGAACAACCGGAAGGTCGCAACCATCGCCTGCACGGGAATCCACCTTGAGGAACTTGCTGCTGGATTTCTCCGGTCTGCCGGCGTTATCAGGATTCGGGAAGATATAGAAAAAATAACGACATCCGTCGAAAAATCGAGGGTTGATGTCCTTACGAAAAATGGGGTCATTTCAAAACCGGGCTCTCTGGAGATATTCGTCATGTCCAGTGGCGCAAGGGAAAGGGAATCGGGAAAGCCCAAAGACAGCATCACTTCCGATATTTCCATACCCGCAAAAAAGGCGGTGGAATTTATGGAAGTCCTGCTATCCTCATCAAAGCTTCACAGGATGACACATGGCACGCACTGTTCAGGCCTCGCAGATACAGAGGGTATAATTGTTTCAAGAGACGATATTGGAAGACATAACACCATCGACATGCTGGGAGGATACACTCTGCTAAATGGCATTGATTGTTCCGACAAGATTATAGTCAAGACGGGAAGAGTCTCCTCGGAAATTGCGGAAAAGATCTGGACAATGGGCATCCCGATCGTTATTTCCCATTCAGTTCCAACTTCCGAGGCCGTAAATATCTTAAAGAACGCCGGCATAACCCTCATAGGCCATGTAAGGAACGGATCGTCAAAGATATATTCCAATGAAAGGCGGGTAACATTTTGAACACAAAAGATATTTATGTAAAAGACATACGCGCGGGGGACAGGGTCAGCGATATATTTCTCGTTATGGAAAAGAATCTGGCCATATCCCAAAAGGGAAACCCATATCTGAACTTGAAACTCAGAGATATGACAGGCGAAGTAGATGGAAGGGTATGGGACAGAGCAACCGAGATGAACAACATATTTCAGACTGGGGACATAATCCGGATACAGTCTTACGCGGTGAGCTTCAGAGATGTGGTGCAGCTCTCCATCTCAAAGATTACCGTCGTCGATGACCCGGCAATCAGCCCGGCTGATTACCTGCCGTCATCCGCATCGGACAGCTCAGAAATGTTTGAGTCTCTCATGAGTATCATAAGCACGATAGGCAACCCGCATCTGAAGGCCCTACTGGAGATGATATTCAGTGATGAAGAGATAGCCGATTCATTTCAGAAGGCGCCGGCAGCAAAGGGTTTTCACCACGCGTATATAGGCGGACTTCTTGAACATACGCTGTCCGTAACACAACTTCTCGATCTGGTGGCAAATCATTATCAGCAAGCGAACAGGGATCTTATTATAACGGGTGGGATACTGCACGACATCGGAAAGATTCACGAACTCTCGTTCAAAGGCTCCATGAACTATACTGATGAAGGACGGCTTATAGGACACATCGTCATCGCCGTGGAACTTGTGGACGCGAAGATCGCCGAGATTGAAGATTTTCCGAAGCAGCTCGCGCTTGAGCTTCGGCACATACTTCTCAGTCACCATGGAACCCTGGAATACGGATCTCCGAAACGACCCAAGACGATAGAGGCCCTTATTGTAAACTTTATCGATGATCTCGACGCAAAAATGAACGCGTTCGGAGAATTTATAAGCAACTCCAAAGATGAATCAAAATGGACACCTTATCACAGACTGCTCGAAAGATTCATATACAGGGGTCAGGAACCTGAGGACAGTTAAAACAATTCCACTAATACACCCGCGCTCCAAATATGGCAGTCCCTATCCTTACTATGGTTGCGCCCTCCTCCACGGCGACCCGGTAATCACCCGACATTCCCATTGAAAGCTCGCGCATCTCGACACCTTTTATATTCTCCGCGATAATTTTATCCCTCAGCTCCCGCAGGGCCACAAAGTAAGGTCTGGCATTTTCAGGATCATCAAACCAGGGGGGCATCGTCATAAGTCCCCGGATAGAAAGATTGTCAAGCGACGAGATTTGCCTGATCAGGTCCGGCGCCTCATCCATAGAAATACCGTTCTTGCTCTCTTCACCGCTCACATTTACCTCGACAAGAATATCAAGCACGCGCCCCGCAGTCGCTGATCTCTTATCAAGCTCTGCAGCTAATCCCATCCGGTCAATGGAATGAACCATGTCAAAAAACCTGACCGCGTATTTCGCCTTATTGGACTGCAAATGTCCTATCATATGCCATTTCACATCCACATCCATCTTCTCAATCTTTCTCTTTGCCTCCTGGATATAATTCTCACCCATTATATCCACCCCAGCTTCTATGGCCTCCAATATCCTGTCATCATCCACAGTTTTGGTTACAGCCATCAGGAGTATTTCCGAAGGATTCCTCCCCGACTTCATGGCCGCCTCGGCAATATTTTCCCTTATTTCCCTTATATTATCCTCTATAACTGACATCGCGCTTTCCCTTCTGTTTAAAAGAGTAGAGGTCAAATTTTTGCTGTTCCTCGGGCATTGTATTGTACAAAACATGTTACATGCAAGTGTATTCTTTACTTCAATGCCGGGCAAAATCACAACCAATTGAGGGTTCAGTCCCGACAGAACGGGATTTACGAAGCCGTCAAAAGATAACCCCCCGTCTCCGGTAGAGACGGGGGGTTATTTATGGGGTATAATAAGGAGATGTTATTCTTACTGTTTCTTCATGTGTATGAGCGCTTCTCCATAGAGTCTCCAGATACACAGGAATATGGCCAGTATGA
>JAFDAI010000021.1 GCA_019313905.1 Deltaproteobacteria bacterium
AATACCGATCGAAACAATCGTCAAACCAATGTCGATTGGCAGTTTAGAACAGATGATGCTCGCATAAAACTGAAACGGCTTTATCCGAAATCTTAGAATATACACTGTACTAGCGGTGACCTCTACCTGTCCGGGTTGATTGGTTGCCTCAAAGGTTGCCGTTGCCTTATTGCTATTTGTCACGGAAGACTCTGTAATCGTTCCATACAGATCGTTGCTGACGGCAAATGTAACAGTTGTACCGTTCGGCACGTCCGCGCCACCATCACCCAGCACTGTTGCCGTTACTGTCGAAGTACCCTCGACAATAACAGTGTCCGGATTTACTTCCAGGGTAATGCTCTGCGGGGCGGCTTCGTCCAGAATAAATATTGTCTCTGGAGGATCACTGCTGATAGATTCCGACGTTGCAGTAACCTCCACTTCACCGGGCAACGTTCTTGCGGTAAAGACCGCTCTTGCTTCTCCAGACCCATCCGTGGTTGACGTACTCGTAATATATGCCAATACGGGATTGCTGATCGTAAATATTACATCAACACCCGAAACCGGACCACCACTCGAATCATATACATAAGCAGTAACAAATGTAGATGCTTCTGGATCAATCGTATTATTATCCGCCTCTACATATATAGCGGCGACGTTTTCTTCCTCCACTTCGCCGCCTCCACCGCCGCCATCACCTTCCGTCGAAGTTCCTCCGCACGAAACAAGAAAAGTAAAAATGAGTATGATAACAAAACCGAGTTGAAGGTGTCTTCTTTTCATCCTGTAGCTCCTTTAATCTATCTATCCACCGATTTTAATTTTTTATGAGATCAGCTGTGGTAATTATCCCTCTTCCCTGATTATCCTCGGGGTGACAAATATCAGCAACTCCCTTTTGTCATTACTGACGGTTTTGTACTTGAACAGCCAGCCCAGAACGGGAATATTCGACAACAACGGGACGCCTTCTACTGATTCACTTGCAATAGTCTTATAAACGCCACCGATAACGATTGTATCTCCATCCGCGACAACCACTGTGGATTCTACACTGCTTGTCTTTATCGGGGGATTATCACTTACCACCTTCGGGTTCTTATATGTCCAGTCCGCATAATCATTATTGGCCTTCACCTCTATGGATATCCTGCCTTCAGGGGTGACGGTCGGCGTCACTTCCAGTTTCAGTGTCGCCTCCTTGAACTCCGTCGATGTTTTTCCGTCCTCCTCGACAACTGTATAGGGAATTTCCTCTCCCTGCTTTATCGTGGCCTTTACACCATCAAGTGTGGTGACCTTGGGAGATGAAATAATCTTACCATCGCCTGTGTTCTCAAGCGCTGACAGCTTGGCGTCCAGGATAAACTTACTCGTTCCCATAACCAGCCCGATCGCGGGAACTGCCGCCGCCACGGCGGATGGAAAATTTACGGCGGTATTGCTGGAGGTCAGGCCTATTCCACCGGGAAGCGTGGTCAGATCCCCGGACGCGGAGTTTCCGATCATAACACCATAATCCTTCTCTCCCCATCTGTCTTTATAGCCATATCCCCATTTGATACCCATCTCCCTGGCAAAATTTGTGCTCACTTCCACTATCTTTGCTTCTATCGTAATCTGTTTAATTTTGTCTTTGGGAATCTTTTTCCGTTGCTCTTCGTTGATCTTTTTTAATTCTTTCAGCGGCAGGACAGAGATAACCGTTCCTGATTGTCTTTTCCCGAGACCGTTTATCTCCAATATGGTATCAAGTGCCTGATCCCATGGGACATCCTTCATATGCACCGTAACTTCAGCCTTTACATCCGGACCGGCGACAATACTGAACCCGCTTATTTCCGATATCAGTCTGAACACACTCTTTATGTCGGCATCCTGGAAATCAAGAGATATCTTTTTACCGGTGTATTGTTTGTTCTTTTCCGGTTGCGGGTTAACTTTTCCGTGCGTGATTTTTATGGTTTTTGGTGCAGGTGCAGGGTGGGGATCCGGGGAATATCTCGCGGCACTCGGTGTTTTGTAAGACAGGGTTGAAACATCAAAATCAACAATTACCCTGGAGCCGTCTTTGCTGTATCTGTAAGGAACCATTCTTTTCAGGAGCACCCTGACAAATGCTCCTTCTTTCCCTTCTGTCGTCTCTTGATGAAGGGATATCGTCTTAAGGTTTTTCAGCTTGCCCCCGCTGTATTCTTTTTTCATCCCCTCGGGAATAGACACACCCATCAGATTTATCACCAGGGCATTGTCCGATTCCCTCGATATGCTAAAATCCGGGACATCAGAAAGCAGGATGGACACCTGTTCCTTCCCCTTCATTTCTTTGAGGATCACGCCTTTGATATAAGCGCCGCCGGTATTTCCCTCAGCCTTTTCCTGCGCGGAAGAAACTCCCGCGGAAGGTTTACTGCCGATGGTTGTACAGCCGGACAGGAGCAGAAGGCCTATCAGGAAAGAAAGGACAAAGGAAAATATTCTTTTCTCTGGCTTCATGGATTTCCCCCATTTTTTCTAAGTGTAAGGATAATACGTTCCGTATTTATGTTTCCCTCAAAATCTTTTATTTTCTCCAACACCACCACACTGTCAGGAAGTATTTTTATCACTCTGCCTCCATTTACTCCTATACGGGTGTTCCTGCGGAGGATATAACGTTTGCCTTCCGGGGTTTCCACCATGGCAAACCTTTTGGTCCCGGCCAGGACAATACCGGTAAGGCGAAACTCTTCTGTGCTGAATCTCTGGAGAGGAGGGAGGGGCAGAGGAACACCTCCCTTATCTTTCTCGGTCTTTTGTGCCTTTTGTGCCTTTTTATTCTCTTCCACTATCTCAATAAAAGGCTTGAAGGGATCCGGTTTTCCCTCCGGGTCATATCTGTAGGTTCCAGCTTCCGGCTCTCCCGGGTCGGCACAATACACCACGGCGGTCACGGGGAAAATAAACAGTACAGTAAGCACTGCCGCAGCCCATTTTAACGGATGATTATTTCTTCTTTTTATCCGGTTCTTCATTCGTCTCTTCCAAAAACATGTATATCTTTATTAAACAGTCAGCCTTTAGGATATTCCCCTCTGCGTCTTTTTCCCCTTTTTTGATTTCAACATCCATTATATTGGCTATGCGCGGGAGGTGTGCCACGCTGTCGAAGAAGACTGCGATATCATTATACTTTCCCTCGACTGTAATCTTGACAGGTATCTCGGCATAAAATTCCTTCGAAACGGGAGCAGTAGGTTCGAAAAGGATAAAATCGAGTCCCGCGCTCCTTCCGGCTTCGGAGACAGATGTAAGGAGATGGGGGATTTCTTTCTGATCAGGAAGCTTGGCCAGAATTATCTGTAAATCTTCCTTCAACCTGGCTACTTCTTTTTTATACTGCTCTATCTGCCCTACCACCCGTTCGCTTGCCACTATCTGCCTGTTGAGATTTTCCAGTTCTTCACTCAGCCTGGTTTTCTTTTCAAAAGCAGGTTGAAAAAGATAGAACCAGTAGAAATATCCCAGGAGGAGAAACAGGCCAAGGCCTATCATCAGCTTTTTCCCGAGAGACAGGCTCTTTATGTCATCCAGTCCTATCGCCATTTCTTATCCCTTTTCCGCCGTACACAAGAGCACAAACTCCATCAGTTTCACCCCTGAAACAGTTGTCTGTTTAGACGAAATCAGATCCACTGTCCTGATATAGGGAGAGTCTTCAAGCCTTTTCATAAACTGTGCTATGGCAGGATTGTTGACGGCCACTCCCTCCACACGCAGATTGTTGTCCTTTTTTGCAATGCTGGTAAGCCACTCGCGCTGGGGATAAATCCTGGAGGCGAGTTCATCCATGATGTGCACCGGATAGCTTCTGTCTCTTTCAAGATCCTTTATTATCCCTATCTTCTTCTCCAGCATTTCTTTATCCGACTTAAACTTTTCCAGATCTCCCGCTACTTTTGTAAGGGTATCCAATTTGACGCGTGCGGATTGGACCTCGGTTTCCAGCCTGGCAACACTCATAACCATATGGACGTGGAACAAAACCACCAGCAGAAGGAGTCCTCCGAAGGAAACCAGCCAGATAAGAACCTGGCGTTTGGTGCCTGCCCTCTTTTTTTCTTCATGATATGGCAGGAGATTGATTTTTATCATTTGTCCTCCATCTTCCTGAGGGCCAGACCAACTCCGACAGCAGCGACAGGACCTATATCTTTTATATAAGATGGGCTGAAAATATTTTTATCGTAGGCTATATTTTTAAAGGGGTTGAATATCTCCGCTTCACAAAGGAACTTCTTTTTCATGGCGTCAACTATACCCGGGATTCCGGCGCAACCGCCACTGACGAGAATACGGCTGATATGTGGCTCAGTTACCGTTGAACTGAAATAATCGAAAGATCTTCCTATTTCCAGGAAAACAGGCTTAAGATAACTGACAAATTCTTCCTGTATGTTTTCATATTCACTCGATCCTTCAATCTTTATCATCTCAGCTTCTTCAAAAGAGACCTCGAGTTTTTTTTGCAGGGCCTGTGTGATTGAATCTCCCCCCAAAAGAATATTTCTCGTAAAGACGGATTCTCTGTCCTTGACAATATTGATGTTAGTTATGCTCGCGCCTATATTCACCAAGGCGATTGTGTCATTGGCATCAAAATCATAGTTTTCCTCATAAGCCGTCTCCAGCGCGAAGGAATCGACGTCCATTATCGTCACCCTTCGTCCCGTCTTCTCGATTGCGTAGACATAACTTTCAGTGACATCCTTTTTCGCGGCAGCGATGATAACTTCCATCTGACCAGGATCCAGGTTCTGCTCACCGCATATATGAAAATCAAAGTTGACATCTCCAATGTTGTCGAAAGGCATGTATTCCCCGGCTTCATCAACTATGAAATCACGCAGTTCCTCTTCTTCCATTTTTCGGAAACCTGCCTTCTTAATCATGACAACATGTCCGGGAAGGGCCGTTACGATATTCCTTGCCTCACAGCGAGATACCTTGAAAAGCTCCTTTATTTTTCTGGCAAGGGCATCATGATCCTTGATCAAGCCGCCCCCTATGACACCCTTTTCCAGGAACACTTGAGCAAAGCTGTGCAGGATGCACCCTTCCGAGGTATACTGTAACTCAACAAGCTTGATAATGCTTGATCCTATGTCGATTCCAGCGATCCTTCTGCTTCCCGGAAGCAGATTTTTTACTGAAAACATCCGGTCTACCCGCTTTCTATCAGTCGATAAATTGATAAACTATATCGCCCTTTTTAACCATTCCAAGTTCTCTTCTCGCCACCGATTCGATGTAACGCAGATCGGTTTTGAGCAACATTATCTCCCTTTTCAATTCCTCATTCTCACTTATGATGCATTCATTGGTCTCTTCCAGGGCTGCCTGCTTTTCCTTCAATACACGATAATCCATGAAGCCCTTGTTTCCGAAGATTGTAAGAAGCACCATGATGATGAAAATTCCAAACAGAAGTCTGCCAATTTTCATACAGAGCCTCTTTTCCCATAAAGGAGATCAACCTTATTCGTTAAGAAATCAGCAACAAACATGCCATTTGGATTTTTAGTCCACGCATACCGGGCCACAAACATTGCGAAAGCCTTCAGCCATCCTCATAAACGGGGGAAGTACCTGTCATACAATCTCTAACTTGTGAATAATAAAGAAGATTATCTTTCCCCTGTTTATAATGGCACATATTATCATTGACCAGCGTGTCAGCTATAACAATTCGAAATAACAAGATTTTAATCTATCATACATTGATTCTGTTTTTTTGTACAAGCGAAAAGTGGTGATTTTCACCGGAAGAACGGTGTTTTCCTGCATGATTGCCGACCATGGTTTATCAGTCACTGTCGGAAGGGAGAAGCTGCTGAGGTTCACCCAGAAGGAATTCTCCCTTCTCAATCCAGTTTTTAAGTATGCCGGCGATTTCTCTTGCTTTATAATAGCTGGACATAGGTGCGGTAGGGATAACCCTGCCGTCGAGTTTTATCTTGCCGCTTCTTAACTCTTTATAGCTTACTTCACCGATGCTCTTCGAAATTCCGTTGGGATAATCAACGCCATAGTCATAGACCTGCGCATATATATCTTCATCTCTGACAGCAGTATAACGTACCATTTCTTCATTAAGTATTGGTATGGGCACTCCTATTCCCACATAAAGGGATACACCATACCCGAGTATACTTGCCCCCACCAGCCACTCCGGACTCATATCTTTCAGGTTTCCCATGGTTGCCAGCGTTCCCGCCCCCTCTTTCGGGACGCCGTTTTTGCCTCTCAGCACGTCGGGATTGTGCTGGGTGCCGGGCCAGGCCACAAACCCCTGGGCACCACCGAGAAATATTCTTGTACCTGTGCCGATGGTCTTGAAATAAGGATCATTCAGTAGAGGACTTAACTGTCCCGATGTGGAGTAGGTTACGTTCGCCATATCGGGCCTCAACACACCCATATAGGTATAGATTGTCCGGTCGGACATGTTCACCGCGCAATTATAATTCTGATAGGCGTTTCTGGGATTAAAAAGGACGGCATCCCTGAGATCATGTATCGTAATATTTTTTTCGTGCTTCCGGGCGGGATAGCAATCGGTGCCATAGGATTCAAGGCGCAACCGGATAACCTTACCCATCACAAGATCTTCTATTACATGTCCTCCGCCGTAATTAAACTCGCCGGGATGTATACTGTTGAGAGGATCCCCTTCAACTACCTCGGTGGCTCCGATATAGCAATCCACTGCGGCAATACTGCCATAAGCGGAAACATCGTTGAGCCATACCTTTGAGGCCCTTATCTTGGGGGATGTGTGGCCGAAATTGAGAAATGCACCCGATGAGCACATAGGGCTGAAGGTTCCGGTAGTTACAACATCTATCTCTCTGGCCGCCGCGATGTCTCCCTTTTTCTTCACAATATCTATGATCTCTTCTGCGGTGACAACTACGGCTCTGCCTTTTTTTATCTTCTCATTTATTTCTCTGTATGTTTTATTTACTTTGTGTTTCTTCATTTGATCATTATCCCTCATGTATAGCATTGGGAAATACACTAAATCAGTAAATAAGACAAATAAAAAACCCCTGCCATGACAACAGACAGGGGCGTTAGTGTCAAATCCGCTGGATTTCTCAGAAACTGTGCGGACCGTTATTTTTACTTGACGACTTATCCTGTATGACCGAATCCTCCATCACTCCGCTTTGTCGTCTCCAGGTTTTCGGTCATATTCCATGAAGCCCTGTGTACCCTGTGGATAACCATCTGGGCAATACGATCCCCCCTTTTTACAACAAACGGTGTGGTTCCATGATTGATTATCAGTATCTTCACCTCTCCCCGATAGTCTTCGTCTATCGTACCAGGGGAGTTCAGCACGGTGATCCCCGCCTCCACGGCCAGACCGCTCCTTGGTCTTATCTGGGCTTCATAACCGGGGGGCAGTGCGATGGCAATGCCCGTGGGTATTAGTTTCCTCTCGCCGGGGAGCAGAGTTTCTTCACTATTCACCGCCGCAAATATATCCATCCCCGCCGAGTTCTCCGTCATATAGCGGGGAAGAGATATATCCTTGCCATGCAGCCTTTTAACAGAGATTGCCACTTCGTTATTCAAGGGCATCCTTCCTGCTCAGCCTTATCTTTCCACTTCTGTCAATCTCGAGAACCTTGACGCGAACCGTGTCGCCTTCATTAAGCACGTCGGTAACCTTTTCCACCCTTTTGTTGTCCAGCTGGGATATGTGCACAAGTCCATCCGTGCCGGGCAGTATCTCCACAAAGGCTCCGAAATCGAGAACCTTTTTCACGGTGCCTTCGTAAATTCTGCCGATTTCGGGCTCTTCGGTCAGTGCCTTGACCATGGCGACCGCCCTTTCCGACGCCTGTCCATCACTGGAGGCTATGGTGACTGTACCATCATCGTCCACGTTCATCGACACACCTGTTTCGCTTATAATATGTCTTATGTTCTTTCCTCCGGTACCTATGACGTCTCTTATCTTCTCCTGCTTTACCGTCATAGTGGTAATCCTCGGAGCGTATGGAGAAAGATCTTCCCTGGGGGTGGACATAGTTTCACTCAGTTTATCAATAATGAACTCTCTGCCTTCCCTGGCCTGATAGAGGGCATCTTTCAGTATATCCTCCGCAAGCCTGTCAACTTTTATATCCATCTGCAGGGCGGTTATCCCCTTCTTTGTGCCACACACTTTAAAGTCCATATCTCCCGCATGATCCTCATCACCGAGAATATCCGAGAGGATCACGACTTCATCACCCTCCTTCAAAAGTCCCATCGCAATGCCCGCAACGGTATCTTTGATCGGAACGCCGGCATCCATCAACGAAAGACAGCCTCCACATACTGTTGCCATAGAGGATGAACCATTTGAGGATAATACCTCGGAAACAAGCCGGATGGTATAGGGAAATTCCTCATGTGACGGGAGGATGGGAAGCAGTGCCCTTCTGGCGAGGGCTCCGTGCCCTATCTCTCTTCTTCCGGGCCCTCTCAGGAACCTGGCTTCTCCTACAGAGAAGGGGGGAAAATTGTAGTGAAGCATGAAAGTTCTCATCTCTTCCCCGTCTATGAAATCCAGTCTCTGTTCATCCGAGGATGTTCCCAGCGTAAGGGCAACAAGGGCCTGGGTTTCACCCCTTGTGAACAGTCCGGATCCATGTGTCCTCGGGAGGATACCGACTTCGGAAGTAATTGTCCTTATGTCCCTGCTGGATCTGCCGTCTATTCTTCGTTTATCCACCAGTATCATGTCACGGATGATCTCTCTCTCCAGTTCTTCAAAGATTGTTTTTGCCTGAGGATCAAGTCCGGTATCAGCATTGCTGAGTTCTTCCACCATCTTCTTTTTTATCTCACCTATCTTCGCGTACCTCTCCAGTTTTCTTCCCTCGAGATAGGCATTCTTCAAACCGGCATAGGCAATATCTTTGACCTCTTTTCTCAGTTCCTCTTTAATTTCAACCAGTTCGAATTCTCTCTTTGTCTTGCCAACAGCCTGGCAGATACTATCCTGAAGTTCGATGGACGGCCTCATTGATTCCAACCCGAAACTGATGGCATCAAGTATTTCATCCTCAGGGATTTCCCAGGCTTCTCCCTCCAGCATGATGAGATTAACATCGAAGTCTCTCTTTCCATCAGCGGAAGGCACCTTTCTTCCAACAAGGAACAGATCCAGATCGCTCTCATCCATTTCTTCTGCGGAAGGATTACAAATCAGCTTTTCACCTATTCTTCCCACTCTCACTCCCGCGATAGGCCCCTTGAATGGTATGTCGGACATACCAAGAGCCACGGAGGTCCCAAGCATGGCCGCTACGTCAGAGTCATTTTCATCATCCACTGAAAGCACCGTTGCGATTACCTGGATTTCGTAAAAATATCCCTCGGGGAAAAGTGGACGTATGGACCTGTCAATAATTCTTGACGTAAGGATTTCCTTCTCGTTCAGACGCCCCTCTCTCTTGAAAAATCCGCCGGGGATCTTACCCGCGGCAAAGGTTTTTTCCTGATAGTCTACAGTCAGGGGCAGAAAGTCCAGCCCCTCTCTCTTGGTCTTGAGAGATACCGCTGTTACAAGAACAACTGTATCACCATATGTAATCACGGCGGAACCATCCGCTTGACCGGCGAGGTAGTTTGTCTTTACAGATATATCTCTCCCCGCAAAAGTCGTTTTAAATACTTCGCTCATACTATTACTCCTTTATTTAGTTTACTCAAGGGCCAAGGTTATTTCGGGAAAATCGGCTTTTTGTCGGTGTCTGTACACCCTTCGCGTCAATTTGCGCCTGCTGCGCAGGGGCAGACAGAGTTCACTTTCCAAACATTAATCCGCTAGATCTTTATTGTTTCCAGACTGTGAACTATAACCCTTAAACCTGACAACCTGAGTAGTTGTTTAATTACCTTCTCAGCCCAAGACGCTTAATAAGTTTCCGGTATCTTTCTACATCTTTTTTCTTAAGATAATCGAGCATGCTTCTTCTCTGCCCGACAAGCTTCAGAAGCCCCCTCCGGGAATGATGATCCTTCTTGTGGGTTTTGAAGTGCTCTGTCAGGTATTCTATCCTTCCACTCAGAAGCGCGACCTGAACTTCCGGAGACCCCGTATCACCCTCATGAGTCTGAAAATCAGTTATTATCTCCTTCTTTCTTTCTTCAGCTAACACTGTTATTTATCCTCCCTTATACATTTATATCGGTTTTTTTAATTAAATACCCTTAAAATTTTAACTATTTGCTCTTTGTCACTCAACAGGGGAACTTTCTCCGGAGAGAAAAGCATTTTTGCAACAGCGATGAGCATACCGTCTTTCGTGACGAATTTTACCAGAGCTTCTTTCTCCGGTAAATTAATGTTTTTACCCTTCAGGATACCCTGATCGGGCTGATATCCTTTCCTTATCCTGTCTGCTGTATCCTGATCAACAGCAATATTACAGGTGCCTGGCAGTGCGTCCGCTATGGGAATAAGTTTTCTTTCAAGGACCCCGGCTTTTTCCCCGTCAGCGAAATTTTCAAGTGATATGGCATTTTCCTCACTGAAGCCGCCGCTTCTCGTCCGCCTGAGATCAGACAGGCAGGCGCCGCATCCCAACCTGCTCCCGATATCGGAGCACAGCGACCTTATATAGGTGCCTTTAGAGCAGGAAACCGTAAAAGTCACATAGGGGAGTTTTATCTCTTCTACATTTATATTGTATAATTCAACCTTTCTCAGAGGAGGTTCAATATCAACCCCCTGTCTTGTCCATTTATAGAGAGGCTTGCCCTTGAACTTGACGGCAGAATATTTAGGGGCCCTCTGTTCTATCTGACCGACAAAACTTTCCACCACATCTTTTATCTCTTCTGCCTGAAGACAGGGTTCACAGCGTTCTATCACCTTACCCTCTATATCAAGGGTGTCTGTCCTGACGCCAAGAAGCATCGTGGCACGATAGTCCTTATCATCATTCGAAAAGAACTGCGCGAGCTTGGTAGCCTCATTTACACAAATGATGAGGACACCCGTTGCCAGTGGATCAAGCGTTCCCGCGTGACCGACTTTTTTTGTCCCGAGCAATTCTTTTACATCGCGGACAATATCATACGACGTCCTGCCGGACGGTTTGTCAATGATCAACGCTCCATTCATATCATAAGTTTCGTATCTTTAAAATATTGACAGGATTAACAGGATCTTCAGGGTCAGCTTCATCTTGTCAAATTCATTTTTATAAAGCGTTACACCCCGTTCTTATCGCGCCGAGCACTTTTCCCTTGACGGTTTTAATATCCCCTTCAACTCTGCAGGCGGAGGCCTTCACGTGTCCTCCCCCCCCCAATCTGCCCGCAATTTTTTCCACATCTACCGTCCCCTTTGATCGCAGGCTTATCTTAAACTGGTTCTTGGAAGCCTCATAATAAAATATGGCAATCTCAACGCCCTCTATCGAACGGACTATATCCACGAAACCCTCTGTATGCTCCGGTAGCGCGCCTTCCTTACGGAGTATCTCCTGTGTGACATAAATGGAACTCACCCTTCCGCCTTCATAAAATTCCAGGGTATCCAGCGCTTTTCCCATCAGCCGGATTTGAACCACGGGTTTGGTTTCATAGATGTTTTGCGCTATATACTTGGAATCCGCCCCTTTTTCCACCAAGTCAGCAGCCACTCTGAAGGTGTCGATTCCCGTGTTGGAATAGCGGAAGCTACCGGTATCCGTCATGATAGCCGTATATATATTCGTGGCGATGTCTTCGGTTATCGTGATCCCCATATTCTTCAGAAGACGGTGGATTATCTCTCCCGTGGAACTCGCCGTGGAATCGACCAGCAATATCTCCGAAAATGTGCCGACGGAGGCATGGTGATCAATATTGACAATCTTTTTTATAGAACCTATCTTGTCCTTTTCATCTCCAACCCTTTCAATATCACTGCAATCCAGGACAAAAACCGCATCAAATCTGTTCACAGAATCTAGTGAATGTATAATATTCTTCGAGCCGGGGAGAAACTCATACACAGCTGGTGTCTTGTCCTGGTTATAAACAACAGCATCCTTTCCCATGCCACGCAACACATGATATATGGCCAGCTCAGACCCCAAGGCATCCCCGTCCGGTCTTGCATGGGAGGTTATGAGAAAGGTGGAGCAGGAATTTATAACTTCAATAACTTCATCAAACATTTTCTTTTAGTTCCGCTAACAACCTGTTAATACGATCTCCATATTCGAATGATTCATCAAATATAAACTTTATTTCAGGAACATGGCGAAGCCGCAATTTTTTCCCCAATTCTCTTCTCATAAAACCGGCAGCCCTGTGCAGGCCTTTTATTGTCTCTTCACTGCAGACATTTTCTCCCATCCGGACAAAGAAGACCTTCGCCTGACGGAGATCATCCGTCACCTTAACCCCGGTGACTGTTATTTCTCTTACCTGAGGATCGTTTATCTGCCTCAACAGGATATCTGAAATCTCAGCCTTTATAAGATCGGCAACCTTATCAGCCCTCTTAAAACTCATCTAATCCATCTTCCCCACGGCTATTCCAGACATCGGAGACGTTATAAATCTCTGTATCGACATTAACTATATCAGCCAGATTCAGCCCTTCCACAAAATTTACGAGCTTATCCATCTTTGAATTGATAAAACGCCTTTCATTTCCCACCATGCTGAATCCAATCCGGCATCTCTTCCAATCATTATATTCCCCAACCTCCGCGATGGAGACATTAAATTCACTCTTCGTTCTACCCAGAATTCTCCGCAGTATCGCTCTCTTTTCTTTCAAAGATCTGCTGCCTTTCACAAAGATGTCGATTATTCCCGTTCCGACTACCATCCTGCCAATTTCCTGACGGATCAAACAGAATTCTGTATACAAAACAATGGAAGGAACTCTATAATTTCCTGGCGATTTCTTCTTTTGTATACGTCTCTATGATATCCCCTTCCTTGATATCATTGAAGCTCTCTATTCCGATGCCGCATTCGAAACCGGAAAGCACTTCTTTTGCATCATCTTTGAATCTCTTGAGCGACAGGAAACTGCCATCATGAATAACCACTCCGTCTCTCAACAACCTCAATCTGGCATTTCTGGTTATTTTGCCGTCGGTCACGCGGCTTCCCGCGATGGTGCCGATCTTTGACACCTTGAACACTTGGAGAACTTCCGCCCGCCCCTGAACAACTTCTTCATAAATGGGCTCAAGCAACCCTTCCATGGCATTTCTTACATCAGAAATGGCATCATATATGACATCGTAAAGCTTTACGTCAACGCCTTCCCTTTCGATAATTTCCGAAACCCTCGCGTCAGGCCGGACCTTGAATCCTATTACTATCGCATCGGACGCCGACGCCAGCATGATGTCTGTTTCAGTGATTGCGCCTGCGGAACCATGTACCAGATTCAACTTTATATCGTCTGTGCTGAGTTTGAGGAGAGCCTCCGAAAGTGCCTCCACCGATCCCTGAACATCCGCTTTGACAACGACGTTCAGTTCCTTGGCCCCCTCCTTAATCCTCTCATACAGTTGCTCAAGCGTAATCTTTGAAGTCCTGGAGAGCTCCTTTTCCCGCTCTTTCCTCAACCAGTGCTCACCTATGGTCCGAGCCTTTTTGTCGTCTTCCACACACACAAAATCCATGCCGGCCTGCGGTACACTGGAAAAACCCACAACTTCAACCGGCATTGAAGGTCCCGCTTCTTTCACTCGGCGTCCCTTGTCGTTAACCATGGCTCGTACCCTGCCATACTCCATCCTGGAAACAATAGCATCCCCCTCTTTCAGGGTGCCCTCCTGAACGATAACAGTAGCCACAGGACCTCTTCCCCTGTCAAGCCTCGCTTCAATAACAACTCCCTGCGCCAGCCTGTCCGGATCGGCCTTGAGCTCCATAATGTCCGCTTGGAGGAGGATCAATTCCATCAACTCCTCTATGCCTTTTTTTTGTTTCGCCGAAACCTCAGCATATATGGTATCCCCTCCCCACGCTTCGGGTACAAGGTCAAATTTCGCGAGTTGCTGTTTTATTCTTTCCGGATCGGCGTTTGCCTTGTCAATCTTATTAACTGCTATTATGATGGAGACACCGGCGGCCCGGGAATGATTGATCGCCTCAATCGTCTGGTCCATAACGCCATCGTCAGCGGCAACTACAAGCACCACGATATCGGTTACCTGAGCCCCTCTCGCTCTCATTGCGGTGAAGGCCTCATGCCCCGGCGTATCGAGAAACACAATATCTTTTTCGTTTATACGCGCGTGGTATGCCCCTATAGCCTGGGTTATTCCACCAGACTCTCCATCTATAACATTCGTCTGCCTTATAACATCCAGGAGAGACGTCTTGCCATGATCAACATGACCCATAATAGTCACCACGGGGGCTCTTGGCTTGAGGTTTTTGGACAGGGGTTCTTCCCTGTTCATGATATCTTCATACTCTGCCCCGACAGATTCCACCTGATATCCAAATTCACCGGCGACGAGGGTCGCGGCATCGACATCTATGGACTGATTGATCGTAACCATCATGTCTAATGAAACAAGCTTACCAATCAATTCACCCGCCTTGATACCCATTTTCTTTGCGAGGTCGCCTATCTTTATAGCTTCTTCTATTTTTATCCTTCTCTTTATTGCTTTGGGAGTCGTAATTTCAGTTGCCCTCATCTCGGAAGTTATGGTTTTTTCCTCTTTCCAGTTCCGGTACTCTTCTGTGCCTCTCTTTTTTTTGGCCCGCTTCCTTTTTTTATCGAATTGTTGTTGCTTGACGAAGGTTTTCTTAGATTGCCATTCTTTATCCACAACCACCTTGACAGGTTTTTTTACCTTATGCGCGAATTTGTCTTTCAGAGGTGCCGGTTCTTTCTTTTCCTTCCCGGGATGTTTCTCTTCTTCCGGAGGTATTTTCTTTGTTTCCTTTTTTAATGCTTTGCGGATTATTTTTGCTTTCTGCGGTTTTATTTCCGGTTTTGCACCCTTTTCTTTTCCCTCATCCCTTTTTTCTTTTTCCTTGTCTTCTGCCGGAATCTCTTTCCTGACCGCCTTTTCTTCGAGGATAGATTTCTCAACCAGCGTATCCTTTTCCAGGATCTCTGCCAACTCTTCTTTTGTTTCTTTTATCACCTCTTCCGGTACTGTTTCAGGTTGAAGTTCATCAGAAGTTTCCTCAGCTTTCGGGACCTCTTGCCGGATTGCTCTTCTCCTGATAACCGTTCTCTTGACCCTTTTTTCTACGATTGCGTTTTTCTCGCCCAGCGCGAACTCTTTTCGCACCCTCTCGACATCACTCTTTTCAAGAGAACTGGAATAGGCCTTGACGGCTATTCCGAGTTTCTCTAATCGCGCGATAAGATCTTTATTGTCTATACCGAGATCTTTCGCCAATTCGTAGACTCTTATTTTGGACATTATTAGAACTCCTGATTGCCTCGCCGGTAGCGCACGAACCGTTTTTAAATATCTTCAGACAGATTTTCGCTGCCTTCGTCAACAATAATTTTTTTTGCTTCTTCGATCCAGGTGATGGCTTTTTTCTGGCTGATTCCCTTTATGGAACTCAACACTTCGGGTTCTGCCGAAGCCATCATCGCGACATCCTTAAATCCCTCTTCATAGAGAAGATTGGCTGTACGCTCACCAATTCCGGTGATCTTCATGAGAGACCCATATCCTTCTTTTTCCTCTTCTGCCACACCAGCCTCATTTTTGACATCAATCCTCCAGCCGGTAAGCTTGGCGGCCAGCCGGACATTCTGACCGGCCCTGCCAATAGCCAGAGAAAGCTGGTCATCCGGCACGATGACCTCCATAGTCCTTGCATCTTCATCCATGTACACCCTGTCAACCTTGGCCGGAGACAGGGCGTTGCATACATATCTCACAGGATCATCGGAGCAGGGAACAATATCTATCTTTTCTCCTCGAAGCTCCTGCACAACACCCTGCACTCTCGATCCTCTCATTCCCACACATGCTCCGACCGGATCAATGTCCTTGTCCACTGATTTTACAGAAATCTTGGTCCTGTTTCCCGGTTCCCTTGCTATGTTGACAATATCTATCAGACCTTCTGATATTTCAGGGACCTCCATTTCAAAGAGTGTCCTGATAAAACCGGGGTGTGTTCTCGATAACAGTATCTGGGGGCCCTTTGATACCCTTTTTACGTCATATATATATGCCCTTATTCTTTCCCCTCTCCTGAACGATTCCCTCTTTATCTGCTCAGAAGGAGGAATGACTCCCTCCGACATGCCGAGACTTACGATTATGCTCCCCCCCTCAAATCTTTGCACGAAGCCGTTGAGAAGGTCGCCCTTTCTGTCTTTGTATTCTTCATAAACATTGTTACGCTCGGCATCCTTGACCCTCTGGATTATAATCTGCTTGGCTGTCTGAACGGCAATTCTACCGAAGGTATCAATTTCTATCTTTATTCCAAGACTGTCTCCTAGCTCCGCGTCTTCATCCATGGTTTCATGCGCCTCTTCCAGAGATATCTGTGTGTCGGGATTCAGGACATGTTCCACCACTGTCTTGAACAGAAAGGACTCTATCTCCCCCGCTTCCTCGTTGTAACTCACTTCAAGGTCCAGGTCCAATCCAAGCTTCTTCCTTGCAGCGGTTAAAACAGCCGTTTCCAGCGCGTCTATTATTATTTCCTTATCTATGCCCTTTTCTTTTCCCATCTGTTCGATGAGACGTTTAAGATCTGGCAACATACTACTAACCCTCCGAGCTAAAATTCGTATTGAAGATTTGTCTTTACTATCATACTGCGCGGTATGTTATAAACTTTCCCCTCCACATTTATAACAACGATTTTTTCTCCTTCTTTCTCAGTAAACTCCACCAACCTGCCACTGAAGTTCTTTTTCCCCTCTATCTTCTCGGCAACGCGAATCCTGACTTTGTGTCCCGCGTACCTTATGAAATCTTTATCCCGCGCAAGGGGACGGTCAAGGCCCGGTGATGATATCTCAAGAGAGTAAGAGCCTGGAGGGGTCTCATTTACATCGAGGAGATCACCAACCTCACTGCTTATCATGGCGCAATCATCAAGACCCACCCCCCCTTCTTTGTCTATATAAATCCTGACCATCCAGCGGGTTTTTCCCCTGAGGCATTCGACGTCGACGAGTTCCATCTTCTCAAACTCAACAACTGGCTCAACCAGCTCTATTATCTTTTCGCGATATGATCGACTCGAATGATCCATTTTGCACCATAAAAAATAAAAAAAGCGGGCAAAGCCCACTTCTTGGGTGCTGATAACACAGCAAGAACTCTTTTGCAACCAAAAAGATTGGAGCGGGCGATGGGATTCGAACCCACGACATTCAGCTTGGGAAGCTGACATTCTACCCCTGAATTACGCCCGCTCAACAATTCCTGCGCAGACCTTTAGGCGACCATGCACTTTTTGTCAAGAATTTTTTGTCTTGTTTGCCTTGAGTCTTATCATGATTGATCTTTTGTGCGCTTCAAGACCTTCAATATCGGCAAATCCGGCAGCTTTTAACCCGTGTTTTTCGAGTGCTTTGTCGGAAAAGGATATTACGTTTATTCTTTTGATGAAATCGTAAACCCCGAGGGGTGAAGAGAATCTCGCCGTTCCCCCGGTGGGGAGTATATGATTCGGGCCCGCGATATAATCCCCCAGAACTTCCGGGGTATTCCGCCCGAGAAATACCGCCCCCGTGTTAGTTATCCTGCTCAGGAGATCTTCAGCTTTTTCCACTGCCAGTTCAAGGTGTTCCGGCGCGAGGCTGTTCGCGATATCTATCGCCTCATCCATATCCGCAGTTATAATCGCCGCGCCATAGTTCTCCAGCGCCTCCATGGCCACAGAACTTTTAAGTTCTTTTGCCTGCATTCGGGCTTCGGCGGCAACTCTGCCGGCAAATTCCCTGTCTGGTGTAAGGAGAATGGCGCCGGCCATCGGGTCATGCTCGGCCTGAGACAGGAGATCGGCGGCAACCACTTCCGGCTCTGCCATTCCATCGGAGATGATAACTATCTCACTGGGACCCGCTATCATGTCTATCCCCGTTTTTCCATACACCATCCTCTTCGCGGTGGCCACGTAGATATTTCCGGGACCGACTATTTTATCTACCCGAGGAACGGATTTTGTGCCACAGGCAAGCGCGGCTATCGCCTGAGCGCCACCTATTTTGAATATCCGGTTCACACCGGACAGTCTCGCGGCAACGAGCATTATAGGGTTCACGCGTCCCTCCCTCGCGGGAGTGACAAGGACGATTTCTCCAACACCCGCGATCCTGGCAGGCACCGCGGCCATCAGTACCGTGGAGGGATACGTCGCTAGACCACCCGGAGCATATATGCCGACACGTTCAAGGGGACGCAATACCTGCCCGAGTTTTACCCCTTCATCATCTGAATAAGACCATGACTCCTCAATCTGCCTCCTGTGAAATTCTTCTATCCTTGCGGCAGAGAACTTGAGAATATCCATATCATCGGCATTGACTTCACCAAATGCGAACTCTATCTCATCCGGAGAGATCTCGATAGTATGCGCGTTGAGGGGAATGCCGTCAAACCTTTCCGTGTACTCAAAGAGTGCATCGTCTCCCCTTGCCTCCACGTCATCCAGGATTTTGGATACAACATCTTCCACGGCTTCCGGGACAGAATTCCTCCTGTTTCTTATACGATCAAGCTCCACCGCAAATGAGCTTTCATTTGTGTTTATAACCTTCACTTCAGCCTTTAACCCTCCTTATGTCAGCTCCAATGGAAGAAAGCTTCTCTTCGATATGTTCATATCCCCTGTTTATGTGATAAATTCTGGAGATTTCAGTCGTGTCTTCGGCCACCAGACCGGCAAGTATGAGAGAAGCGGAGGCTCTCAGGTCCGTCGCCATCACGGGAGCGCCACGAAGCTCGGAAACTCCCCTGACAATGGCACTGTTGCCTTCAACAGTTATGTTCGCCCCCATTCTTGTAAGCTCATTTACATGCATGAATCTGTTTTCAAATACAGTTTCTTTAATAACACTGACACCTCCACCCATGGACATCAACACCATCATCTGAGCCTGAAGATCCGTGGGAAAGCCGGGATAGGGAAGGGTTTTTACGTCTACACTGGTTATATTCCGGTTCCCCACAACCCTGAGGCCTCCGTCTATCGGAGTAATCTCCATGCCCGCCTCTTTTAATTTGGTTATCACGGCGTCAAGATGACCCGGCATGCACCCGAGGATATTTATATCTCCCCCGGTGAGCCCCGCCGCGATCATATATGTCCCCGCTTCAATCCTGTCGGGAATTATATCCGCTTCAACCGGCCGGAGGGTTTTTACTCCCTCAATCTCCACTATATCAGTGCCCGCGCCCCTGATTTTTGCACCCATGCCTTTCAACACGTCGGCAAGATTTATGACTTCCGGTTCCCTTGCCGCGTTTTCAAGAATTGTCGTTCCCTCAGCCAGCGAGGCTGCCATCATGATATTTTCGGTGCCTGTTACCGTTGATATATCAAAATATATAGTGGCCCCCTTTAGTCTTGGCGCCCTGGCTTCCACATATCCATCATGAAGATCTATCTCCGCCCCCATAGACTGCAGGGCCTTCAGATGCAGATTCACAGGTCTGGCGCCTATGGCGCATCCACCCGGAAGAGAAACACGTGCCCTGCCCATCCTTGCCACGAGCGGTCCGAGAACAAGAATCGAGGCCCTCATCGTTCTGACAAGATCGTAGGGTGCCTCACAACTTGTAATTTCTCCCGCATTAATCCTTAACGTCTCATCTCCTTCAATCTCAGCTCCGAATCCGGTCAGGAGTTTCTTTATCGTGCCGATGTCCGCAAGATCAGGAACGTTATGAAAAACATTCCACCCATCTGTGAGAAGCGAAGACACTATAACAGGAAGAGCGGCGTTCTTGGCACCGCTTACGCGGACATCACCTTCAAGCCTCTTTCCACCATGTATGATAATCTTGTCCAACTTGTTATTCCCTCTTTTTCGCCATGGCGACTCGTTCTACCCCAGCATAATCTGAGCGAAAGGTAATATCACAATAATCTTTATCTTTCAGTATTTTCTCTATGGTAAACCTCTGACCCGCACCCATTTCCATGACAAGCCAACCGTTTTTCTCCAGGAATCGCTCCCCATCACGTGCAAGTTTCCGGTGAAACTCCGTGCCCTCCGGACCGGCGACAAGCGCCTGGCGGGGTTCGTACTCCCTGACCTCCGGAGCGAGCAATCTGAATTCATCCTCGGAGATATATGGAGGATTTGAAACGATTATATCAAATTTTTCCTCAACGGGTTCGAATATATCCCCACATAGAAACGAAATCTTTTCCTCCATGTTATTATTCACAGCGTTTCTCATGGCAATCGCGAGAGCCTTCGGGGAAAAATCCGTGGCCGTGATGAAGGCATTTTTCAATTCAGACGCAAGGGCGATACTGATTGCCCCGCTTCCGGTGCCGATCTCTAATATCCTGATATCCTTTTCCCCCTCCCTTACGGAGAGCTTTAGTACCTCCTCGACCAGAATCTCTGTGTCCGGTCTCGGTATCAGCACATCTGGGGTGACTTCAAAACCCCGTGACCAGAATTCCTTTCTCCCAGTGATATAGGCAACCGGCTCCCATTTCATCCTTCTCGCGACCAGTGAGCGGAATCGTTTCAGCTCCACGCTGGAGAGTTCCTTCGCGGGATGCGCATAAAGGAAATGACGTTCTCTGTCAATAGAAAACGCGAGTAGAAGCTCCGCATCCAGCCCGGGTGTGGGTAATCCCCGGACGTCAAGATCCGATCTGGCCTGCTGCAGAAGTTGTTGAATTTTCATAGGATGGTTTCCATCAGAAATCAGTATGGGCTGGTTTCTAATTAGCGTGAATTGAACAGCGAGCGCATTCCCCGCTGCTTGCGGCGGGGTTAGCGAGCGAATAAAAAATAAACATCTTCCTTAACAATCGGAGATTCCACGCAACTTGTTGCGGGGAGCTTCAATTGATTTTTTAACCAAAAGGGCGCTACGGCCGGTTTTTATATTGGAAGGGATTTGCGCCATATGATCTTATCCTGCTTATGTATAATATTAAGAAGTGATTGTTATCCGTTTGAGATTCTTATATATAATCGGAATATTAGTTGTCAAGATATTTTGAATCTGGTATTAGAAGACTGTATATTGATTAATTGCTGCCGCGCGCGAAACGTCTCACAATCAGTGGGTTCACCTGACAAAATTCGGGCACGACCCACAGGGTCAGGCTGCAAGAGTAAAGGATACGTGGCATATGAAAACAATAGGATTACTTGGTGGCATGAGTTGGGAGTCAACCGTCACTTACTACCGTATGATAAATGAAGGTATAAAGGCCAGGTTGGGTGGGCTTCATTCCGCAAAACTATGCTTATACAGCGTTGATTTTGATGAAATTGAAAAATTGCAGCATATAGGTGACTGGGATTCAACAGCTGAAATTTTGAGCCACGCGGCATCAGGTTTAGAGATTGCCGGGGCCGATTTTCTGATTATTTGTACAAATACAATGCACAAGGTAGCTCCTCAAATAGAACAAAGCATCAATATCCCGTTACTGCACATTGCGGATGCTACAGCTGAGAAAGTTATATCTGAGGGAATAGAATCTGTAGGTCTGCTTGGCACAAAATTCACAATGGAACAGGAGTTTTATAAAGGCCGGTTGGAAACCAGATATGGGCTAAAAGTACATATACCTGACCGGGCTGACCGGGAGATAGTTCATGATATAATCTACAATGAGTTATGCTTGGGAAAAATTGAAGAAGGGTCCAGAGATCAATATCTGCGGATAATTGGAAAACTTGCAACAGAAGGTGCCGAAGCAGTCATTCTCGGTTGTACGGAGATTGCGTTGCTGGTTGATCAGGATCAGACACCGGTGCCTTTGTTCGATACCACCAGATTACATGCGGAGAGTGCAGTAGATCTGGCCTTGGAAATGAGATGAGGGAGCAATATACGTAATCTGCTTCATTTCTGCCCAATCAGGAATCAAGAAGATTCTAACCCGGGGGATTGAAAAACAACGTTTTATTTTTATAAAGAAAGTTTTCCACTTCCTGGATTTCTTTTTCTGACCAATAGGGAGAAATGTTCAGGAGAAGAACTTCACGTTTGAGTTTCTCAACATTCTTTGTATTTTGTTCTTTCCAATATTTGCCCCTCACCGGCCAGGTCTCGATGAAAAGGATACTTGCTTTCTTTGCCAGAGATAGCACTTTAGCTTTATCATAAGTGCAGAGCACATAATTTGTATACACAAAGCGTTGATCGTTTCCTTGAAGAAAGAAATGGGGCACGATCCTGTCAAGCCTTTCGGCTATGTTCCGCCTTTTTGCATTCATCTGATGCAACAGTCTGATCCGACTGTGAATAATATATTTTTGAAAACCGGTCATTTTAATATCGACGGTTGATGGGTCTTTCAATACATCCTCTCTGCTAACGGAATAGAATCTGCCGGAGGAATGTTGAGTTTTCAAAAGGATATCTGCAAATCTGAATGGCATATATAACAAAGGCGGGACACGATAAGGTAATAAATTTGGTTTAAAGCGAGTGTTTACCGACTCAAACAATCCTTTTACGATCAACAATCGGCAGAAAAAGATGAAAAAATCAACGTTGGCCAGCAATCCGGTTATCCTGCCGGCGGAATTCTGGTTGTACAGGGTTTGAATTTTCTCTAATAATTCACCCGAATTACACTGCAACAAACCTCCCTGCGGAGAAATCATGTTTTTCGAGAAGGAGTATACCGCGAGATCGCCGATCTTTCCAACAGAGCAACCTTGAAATTGTGCTCCCAGTGAATGGGCGCAATCTTCAATATGGACCAGGCCGTGCTTTCTTGCAATATGTTCATTTATGACGACTTCAGGATTAGCCATGCCAAAATAGTGATGAGAAATGATAGCGGCGGTAGATTTAGTGATTTTTTGCCGCAGATCGTGACGGTCAAAATTGAGGTTTTTTAAGTTAATATCAACAAATACCGGAATTCCTCCGGATTCGATTACCGCACCTAAAACGGCAACCGGGCATGTAAACGCGGGAATAATCACTTCTCTGCCTCGCACCGGAACGCTCTTCAGCGCCAATAGAAGTGCCGTCCGGCCGTATGTAGTTGGAAACAAGCGATCCTCTGCCACACCTGTAAATCTTATAATCTCAGATATTGTCTGATCCATCGCTTCCTCTACCTGTCCATTTATGGAAGAAGGGCAGGGATGCGCCACGGGCATTTGACACTGTACGTTTATTTTCTCTTTTAGCAGGACTTTCCATGTGGTGTCAACGGATGCATCTGACTCTTTGCATTATGCAGTACTATGATATACTATTGCAATTGACTGATAAAGATGGATCTCATCGTGGTGACTGAGGTCAGAATTTCTGATAGTCCGGTGAGAAAAACCGGTATGACCAGCCATTGAAAATGTTATTACAGCGGCTTATCGATATCTGGAAGGGATAGCCATGGAATTTAAAATACCCTTACGCAAAAACAAAAAATTACAAACTCTGGTGGATCGAATCAACGCGGATCAGGAGCTGTTTCAACTCTGGAAATGCGCGAATGTCAACGCGGTGGATCGTTCAGGCATCAGTGATCATGGGGAGGTGCATATTCGTATTGTTGCCAATGCCGCCCTGCGCATCATCCGGCTGTTAGTCGAGAGTGGTGTTGAGCCAAGTGTAGTAACACATCATAAATTGACCGGCGAAGACGCGGAGTTGATTGTGGTAATGGCGGCCTGCCTGCACGATACCGGGATTTCGGTGCACCGGGATAACCATGAAAGATACAGTATGTTGATAGCATTTCGCAAAGCACGCGAATTACTGGAGGGGATTTATGTTGAACCGGATTTGACAACGATGGTGTCTGAAACCCTGCACGCCATTATTGCCCATGATGCGAATGAGAAATGCCTTACTATCGAAGCGGGTGCCCTGAAAGTAGCCGACGCAACAGACATTACCAAGGGCCGTTCCCGGATTCCCTTTGAAGCAGGAAAAGTAAACATCCATTCCGTGTCCGCACAGGCTGTGGATAGTGTAAACATTATAAAGGGGACAAAAAAGCCGGTATGCATTGAAATCAAGCTGGCCAATTCAGCCGGCATTTTTCAAATTGATGAATTGTTGCGGAACAAGTTGGAAAATTCACCTCTGGTATCTTTTGTGGAAGTAACTGCGAAGATTGAAGGGGAAGTGGAACGTAGATTGTTTGACTCATTTACTATATAGATTAAGTCTGGCACATCCGTGAGAAATCAGTCCTCTTTTCCCACAATGCTTGAATTTGCTGCGAAAAGACTTTTTTCAGTAATGCCAGTTTTGATTCCGCGATTTTATGATGGGTTTTCTTTTTTGCCGTTAAACTCACGGGATATCAGATGAGGAGAAGGCTGTATGGCTTCCGGAATACAGATTATCGATGTGGATAATGTAGACTCGATAGATTGGCCGACGAATAAGGAATCTGATCATACAAGAAGATATATGGTGCCTTTCATTAAAAATGGTTCGCTCTTCTATATGGATAATGCCGATGTCAAGATGATGGCCTTGATGATAGACGATGTTCTGATGCCGCTTGTACTGGCCGAAAGAAATTACCATGATTCAAATGTGTGCTCAACCTATACACATTATGTGAAATACGCGGTGGAGGAGATCGAGAAGTTAGACAACCGTCCCCTTGCATGGCTGCTGAAGGCATGTTCCCTGCCTTTTGCCCTGATTCTGAAAGCGGGCCGGGTTGATAAAGTCATATATGTGAATAACTGGCTTTTCTCCACGAATCCCTGTCCTGAATTATTGCCGGAACAGGTCGGAGCGATTACATCCGCCTTAAAACTTAGATACCCGGGTTATGCAATTGTCTTCCGGTCTGTCAACACATACACCTGTAAGACGATCTTCGATTCTCTCCGGGAAAATGGATATCGTATGGTTCGAAGCCGGCAGATCTATATCCTGGATCCCACCAGGAAGGCGTATTTGAAAAAAGAAAACGTGAGGAAAGATCGTAAGTTATTGAAAAAAACAGCGTATAAAATTATTGATACCGACCAGTTGACCGAGACTGATGTGCCGGTACTGACGAAATTATACCGTGATCTTTATCTGAGGAAACACTCTTTCTTTAACCCTCAGTTGAATGAGAATTTTTTCCATCTGATACTCAAAGAAAGGATATTAGAGATTAAAGCGTTGCGAAAGAGCGGCAGGATTGACGCTTTTTCCGGTTGTTATTCCAACAAAAAGGTCATGATATTCGGGATTGGTGGTCACGATACACAGGTGCCTCTGAAAGTTGGATTGAATCGCCAGTATTTTTCGGTCACGATGGCCGAAGCTGAGAAGAGGGGACAGCTGTTGAATCTGAGCGCGGGTGCAGGTACATTCAAGCTGTTTCGAGGCGCTGAGCCCTGCATCGAATATGATGCCGTTTATGACGATCATTTGCCATTTCACCGGCGTCTTGCGTGGTGGTGTCTCAAATACTCTCTGGATGTATGGCAGTATGCGGCATCTTTTCTATTGTGCAAGAGGACGGTGCTGCCTACATCGAATCGGCCGCCGGGATAAAGGAGGGAGATAAGACTGGTTTGACTGCAGTGGTAACGGAAATCTTTTTTCTCCCTTTCATGTTTCTATTTCCTCTCCTTTTCTTTGTTCCTGAACCAATCGCCGGTTTTCATTTCCTCCGCAAAGATGGATGGCTTTTTGTTTCATTTTCTGCTAAGAAGCATTGCCCGGTTTTGATCAGATCAAGCCGGTTTTTATATTATTTGAATGGAGACTTAAACAACAAACATGCAAAAACACCATATAAGAAATATTGCAATCATTGCCCACGTCGATCACGGAAAGACAACACTTGTTGACGGAATGCTCAAACAGAGTGGCACTTTCAGGAAAAACCAGCAGGTAGCGGAACGCGTCATGGACTCAATGGATCTTGAACGGGAGCGGGGCATCACGATCATGGCAAAAAATACTGCTCTCTGGTACGGCGATGTCAAGATCAATGTTGTTGACACACCCGGCCACGCCGATTTCGGCGGGGAAGTGGAACGGAGCCTCAATCTCGTCGACGGGGCGCTCCTGCTCGTTGACGCCAGTGAAGGCCCGTTGCCTCAGACCCGTTTTGTCGTCAAGAAGGCACTTGCCAAACAGTTGCCCATTATCGTGGTCATCAACAAGATCGACCGCAGCGATTCCAGAATAGCAGAGGTCATCAATGAAGTGTACGATCTTTTTATAGATCTTGACGCGACTGAAGAACAGATAGAGTTTCCAATACTTTACACCAATGCCAAAACGGGAGTTGCCCACAGAAAACAAGGGGGTACCTCTGTCGATTTACAGCCGCTGTTCGATACAATTATCTCTTATGTTCCAGCGCCACGGGCGGATGACGATGCGGTTCCGCAGTTTCTGGTAACAAATCTCGACTACGATCCTTATGTCGGGCAGGTTGCCCTCGGCCGATTGACGAACGGTATTCTGGAGATGAACAAGAGTTATTCCCTGTGCGGAGTGGAGAAAATTACACCGGGGATAAAATTTTCGGCCCTTTATACATTCGAAGGGTTAAGAAAACTACAGGTTGACAGAGTGGAATCGGGAGATATCATCGCTGTTTCCGGCGTTGATCATGTGGTAATCGGTGACACCATATCCTCTCTTGAGCAGCCAATCCCGCTTCCCCGCATCTATATCGATGAGCCTACTGTCTCAATGACTTTTTATGTCAACAACAGTCCCGTGGCCGGAACTGAAGGCAAGTACCTGACGTCCCGGCATCTGAAAGACCGTCTGGAAAAAGAAACCCTGCGGAATGTTGCCTTGAAGATCAAGCCCCTTTCACGAAACGACATGTTTGAGGTCTGTGGCCGTGGGGAGCTGCAGATGGCTGTTCTCATCGAAACTATGCGCAGGGAGGGGTACGAATTCATGGTATCCAAACCTCAGGTAATCACAAAAGAGAAGAAAGGCCAGATTCTTGAACCGACCGAGCGTCTTTTGATCGATATTCCGGAAGAGTTTATCGGTGTCATCACGGAAACAATTTCCAGACGGAAGGGACGCATGACAAACCTGATGAACAAAGGTAGTGGACATACCAAACTTGAGTTTATCATACCGTCGCGTGGATTAATCGGTTTCCGAAACCACTTTCTGACCGACACAAAGGGCGCCGGTGTTATGAATACAATCTTTGAAGGATATGAACCGTGGTTCGGCCGGATTCCTCAGCGGGCGAATGGAACCCTGGTTGCCGACAGGGCAGGCAGGGTTACGCCCTACGCGAGCCTCGCCATGGAGGATCGGGGAGAACTCCTGATCGAGATTGGAACTGAAGTCTACGCTGGTATGATTATCGGAGAGCGGAATAAGCCCGGTGACCTGAATGTAAATATCACCAAGGAAAAACATCTGACGAACATGCGTAGTTCCACATCAGACGCCACGGTAACCCTGCGACCGCCGCGGCGTATGTCATTGGATCAATCCATAGAATTCATTGCCGAAGACGAGCTGATCGAGGTGACTCCCCAAAATATCCGCCTGCGCAAGATGGAACTGGACAAGAGCAAACGACACTCCAAGTTGAAGGATTAATCCCCGCTTTTTCCTACAACAGGCTTCAGCCTACACCCTGTTCACCTGAGTAGTTACAATATGGGAAGTGTTCCTGTACTTACTCTGTATTTACTCGGATGGATGTTTGCCGGTTAAAGAAATCGATGTATTGATAGCTTGTCACATGATTTTATCGGAGGGATTCCGCCAGATTCGCCCCAAGTTTTGAGGCCTTGGCCAATATTTCTTTTTCACCCTTAATTTCTCCCCTGTCAAACACCTTGAAAACGGTTAACTCGCCTGTTATTTCATATCCCAGCGCTTCGAGTGGAAGGCGCATTGCTTCGAGGGTAAAACCCATGTCTTTCTTCGTTTCCTGCTCACAGACTGCCGCCAAGACCGCTTTTCGTCCCTGACCCGCCAGACGGCTTGACCAGCCTCTCGGGCAGTTATTATCAAAGATATAAAAGCAATAAAGCCGGTCTATGAAGGCCTTCATCCATGCGGTAACATTATAGTTATGCGTGGGTGATATGAGTACCAACCCCTGAGAGTCTATAATTTTCGGATACAAGAGATGCATTCCATCATTGAGGCCGGTACATATCTTATCCTTCCTGCATTTCTCACATCCTATACATGGCTGAAACTGGTAATCGCGCAGGTGTACATCTTCAGCAGCGACACCACTTCCTTTAGCTCCGTTCAGGATATGTTTCGTAAGGATATCTGAATTCCCGTTTTTCCTTGGACTGGCGCCAATACCTGTGATCCGGCGCTCCGGCAGGTAATTGTCTGATCCATTCTGGATTGGAACACGATTTTTCATCAATGAATCCTTTCATTTTCTCTTTACATTTATCATGAATATCCGCGGAATTGCAATTTTTCTGATTGGAGTTGATTTACATTAAGGAATGTTTAAGAGGTAAATTCGGTAGTTTGTAAATGCTGATGCCGCAGGCGCGCAGAGAACTTAATTTCTGCGCGCCTGCAACATTCAAATGAATCATTCAGCCTATTTGCCTTTGAGTGGAATAACGGCGCTGCATGCCGCGTTCACAATTGGATACACGATTGGCGATGAAGTAAGCGCCGGGTGTGTGCCCATCTCGAACGTTACCATATCATCCGCTGTCATTTTATGCGCGATGCAGGCACTCAGC
>JAFDAI010000103.1 GCA_019313905.1 Deltaproteobacteria bacterium
GGTATCGAGATAGTCGCCCCGGTCGCAATCTCCACGTCGTAGTAGGTCGAGGCGTTGTCTGAATTGCTGTGGTGTTTCCACTGCTTGCTAGTACCGTCTAGGATCAACTTACCGGCGCCCGGGTTGAGCGTGGTAATGTCGAGGTCCCAGGTTCCCGAGCAAGTCCAGGCGCCGTCGCCCATGGAGAAGGTCGGATTCGCCAGCACTAAGTCGCCCGAGATGGCGTGGTCCAAGTCGTCCTGGGCGGCGTCGAGATGGCCGGTGTAGGCGGCGACGGCGGATATACTGGCCACGTCCAGGGCGGCATCGAATCGACAATCGCTGGTCTCAGATCCAGTAAAGTAAACATCATTACCCGGACCAGGAACACCAGCACCACCAACACCACCATCCTCATCAGACCAGTTATTAGGATTATCCCACAACCCATCAACATCATCATTCATCCAATAACGATCAAAACCAACAGAAGGACTAATCGAAATAGACGGACTAATAGAAGGCGAAGGACTAACACTAATAGACGGACTAAGACTAATAGACGGTGACAGACTAATAGACGGTGACAGACTAATAGATATACTAGGGCTAATACTGATAGATTCTGAGACCGCCGGACTAGTACTAATAGAAGGAGAAGGAGAAACACTAATAGAAGGAGAAACCGAAATACTCGGAGATAGACTAACACTAATCGAAGGTGACGGGCTAACACTAACAGAAGGAGAAACAGAAACCGAAATCGATGGTGACAGACTAACACCAATCGAAGGTGAGATAGAAGGTGATAGACTGACACTAATCGAAGGTGATAGACTGACACTAATCGAAGGTGATAAACTAACACTAACCGACGGCGATAGAGAAACACTAATAGAAGGCGAAATAGAAATAGACGGCGAAGGAGAAACCGAAATACTAGGACTAAGGCTAATGGATTCTGAGATAGTCGGGCTGGCACTAATCGAAGGTGATAAACTAACACTAATCGAAGGCGAAACACTAATAGAAGGCGAAGGAGAAACACTAATAGAAGGCGAAAGAGAAACACTAATAGATGGTGACAGACTAACACTAATCGAAGGTGAAATAGAAATAGATGGCGACAGACTAACACTGATCGAAGGTGAAAGACTAACACTAATCGAAGGCGACAAACTGATAGATGGTGACAGACTAACACTAATCGAAGGTGATAGACTAACACTAATCGAAGGCGAAACACTAATAGAAGGCGAAAGAGAAACACTAATCGAAGGCGAAAGAGAAACACTAATCGAAGGTGACAGACTAACACTAATCGAAGGTGAAAGACTAACACTAATCGAAGGCGATAAACTGATAGATGGTGATAAACTAACACTAATCGAAGGTGATAAACTAACACTAATCGAAGGTGATAAACTAACACTAATCGAAGGAGAAACACTAATAGAAGGCGAAGGAGAAACACTAATAGATGGTGACAGACTAACACTAATAGATGGTGAAAGACTAACACTAATCGAAGGCGAAAGACTAACACTAATCGAAGGCGATAGGCTGATAGATGGTGATAAACTAACACTAATCGACGGAGAAGGACTTATAGAAATCGAAGGCGAAAGCGACGGGCTACCCGCAGCCGCAAAATTCCAATTCGTCGTAGTCCCATCGTGCGTCCAGGGACCACTAGAAGCATCAATCTCCGTAAAACCACTAGCATCACTCTGCTCGACATAACCAGTCCCAGAAGCAACAGCAGAACCAGAAACCTGCAAATCCCAACTAGCAGTAGCATACAATGACTGACCATCAGCAGTAAAGTTAGTTCCCACAACCCACGTACAACCATCAAAAGTATCAGCAGCATCATCAAAAACAAAAACAGCAGCCCAGGCGCAGATACCCGTGGTAGTTATAGTCTGACCATTAGGGTCAAAATCGCCAGTACCAGTACTAGTACCAGTAAAACTATCAGTTGTAAGAGCACCAGTAAGAGTAGTAACACCAGCAGACTTGTCAACAACAAAATCCTCGACCGCTTCTCCCTTGAAGTTGATACTCTGAGCATTACCACCCGTAAGACTAATCGCACCAGAACCCTTGGTCCAGGTCCAAGTACCGCCACTATCCGTAAGAACAACATTACTCTGGTAAACAAAATCTGGATTATTCGCACTAGACGTAACGGTCCACGTGTGGCCAGAACCACAAGTATAAGTAACATTGCCAGAGAACGTTAAAGTCTGGCTCGCAGCAGAACCTAACGTTGTTACTGAACCAGAAGCGAAACTATTAATATTAACAGTCGCAGAAGCATAGGTACCGCCAGACAACGTGTAAGAAGATCTAACTTCAAACGTACTACATGTAATAGAACCGCCAGCAGTTATATCAAGTGTCCGTGGCGTACCTGTCGACGCCTCCACAATAAACGTCCTAGAACCAGATACAACACCACTAGCACCAAAAGTAACAGCACACTCATCGGCATGCAACTGTCCAGAACCAGATATCGTACCATTAACCGTAAGAGCAGAAACAACCGTAGTGGACGTGGCTAGATTAAGAGACTTCCCCGAATCCACTATAATCGCACCAAAGATCTGAGCTTGTGAAGTAGAGGTTGTTGAGCCCTGAGCTTGTAACGTCCAAAGACTCTTAGTATCAGTAGTTTGCCAGTTAATAGTTTTACTGGTACCAGTCATTTTCCATGTTGTAGCCTCGTTGTAAATGGTCCCCCAATATCTAAGATCAACATGCCCAGCAATAGTCCAGGTACCTTCACCCGGCCGAAGAGAGACACTGGAATCAAAGCCAGAATCACCAATATTGCCACGCACAGTTACATCGTAACCATTTGCATCTATGCCACCCACGCCCAGGGTCAACCCAACTAGACTGAGACAGTTAAGATTGCTCGTTAGTGTACAAAGCCCGGAGTAGGGGGTAAAATTACCAATCTCTTTGCCAAGCGTACTAATGTCTTTGGCAAGATCACCAATATTAGAATAGAGCCCTTTGGTATTATCAGACCAAGTTATAGTGCCC
>JAFDAI010000104.1 GCA_019313905.1 Deltaproteobacteria bacterium
AAGTTTCAGTGACCCTACGAGAGACTCCGTAGTGTTGGGCGAATTTAGACCAGCAGTTTCTAAGGCTACTGCTGAGCTTAAGCTGTTACAAGATTATGTTTATACAAAAGAGGGTCGTTGGGAAGCAGGAGAAACTGTATCTAAAAGTGCTGAACCGCCAGATACACCACCAGAAAACCAGTTGTGGATTGATACTTCATATGAACCAAACAGGTGGTACAGGTGGGACGCAGAAGAGGAACGCTGGGTAAAAGTGACTCCGACCGAGGCAATAGATATAATGGCCGAACGAGAGGTATATAGAGGAGAGCTACCACCAGGTGAGCCACAGTTCGGAGACCTTTGGATTGATACTTCTGTGTCTCCTCCTGTCTGGAATTTCTGGAACGATTTAGAATGGCAGCCCATTACCCGCACGGCCTTTGAACAATTAGAAGGTACTGTTCAAGAATTGCAGATAGCAGATAGAGCAGTTACGGAAGCAAAATTAGCTTTGGGGGCGGTTACGGAAGATATTCTGGCAGCTTCAGCGGTGACTGAAACTAAAATAGCTGACAATGCTATCAGCACTCCTAAATTGCAAGCTGGCGCAATAACAACAGGAAAGCTAGCAGCTGGTTCTGTTACGGCGGAGAAAATAGCTGCAGGAGCAGTTACTAGCGAGAAGATTTACGCTGGAGCAGTAACAGCGGATAAGATAAATGTGAGTAATCTTTCTGCAATAAGTGCCAACCTGGGAACTGTTACGGCAGGCGAATTGGGTGCAAATGTCATATTTGCTGGAGAATTAGTAGCAGCAACTGGAACGTTTGAGGGGGATTTGACAGCACAACATTCAAAAATTGGAGATCCCACAAAATCAGGGAGCTCTATGGTTATAGTTTTTTCCGGTGGACATGTAACTTTCTGGGCTGATAACGCTTTTAGTTCCGGTCGACTTGTTATTGGACGCGGCATTGGTGCAGGATACTTTCCAGAATTTCTCTTGTCAGAGATTAGATTGAATGCCGAGGATGTTGTTACAGAGGGAGATTTTCACACCTCTGATATTTATGCTACCAGTCTTAATCTAACAGGCCATGCTTACATAGGCGGTCTGCTTGGCTTTGGAAATGATTTAAATGGAGTATCTATTGATCCGTCCGATAACATAGCAAGGTGGAGAAGAACTCCACAGGACTATCTATATCAATCCTCTGTTGATTTCAGAATTTATTATAGTGGTGATACAAAATTTATGGTTGACAGTAATGGGAATATTACAGCTTACGGCGATACAGACCTGTCAAGCGGAAAAACCAAACTGGTGGTGGAAAATCAGAACAATTCTCCCCCTCAAATAGGAGGAGCCATACGGTACAACACAGGTACAGGCAGGCTAGAAGCGTGGAGTCCCGGTGCCGGTGCGTGGAAGACGTTAGACTGGAGCTAGTAAAATAAAAATTAATGAAAGGAGGGATCTGTTTGATTGAAAACAGATAATAACCAGACAGTTCAAGTAACCTATGAGGAGATTGTCGATAAGTTGGCAAGATTTATTGGACAGCTATTTATTGATAACATGGTTCTCCAAATTCAAAGGGAGAAGCTGTCCAAAAGCATTGCTCAAAACAAACAAACCAAAAAAGAAGATTAAAAAGGAGAGTGATTTTTAAATGGCTATGACAGAAGCTTATCGCAACGCAATAGCGGATTATGGAGCAAGTTTAATCACATATATTGGTTTGGTAGACGAAACTGGCACAGAACTGTCTGGAGGTGATCCTGCCTATGCACGCCAGCCCGTGACCTGGACGGCAGCGTCTGATGGTATAATTCGTCCCAGTGCAGATTTAACATTTGACGTTCCGGCAGGGACGACGGTTGGAGGATGGCGTGGATATTCTGCGCTGACTGGTGGTACAGACTACGGTGGAGCAGACTTGACACAAGAGACCTTTACAAACCAGGGAACGTACACATTGCTGGCAGCCCAGACAGGAATTAGACATGAGAACCCGGCTTAGTTAGGGAGGAGGTAAAAAATGATTTGTTTGCTGAATAATACAATTGAATCTCCTGAACGTGTCCGTGTAGGAGTAATTCACTATAAGCCGGAAAGACTTACCGAAGAACAGCGTAGGTCCGGTATCATGCTTAATTTAACCGAAGTTGATATGCCGAAGCCAGAGGAGCGCCCCCGCAAAGCGCCCGTACTCTACTGCAACCCTAAGACGAAGGCTTTGTGGTATGAGTACGTAGACCGCCCTCCCACACAGGAAGAGCTTATGAGCGATTTGCTGGGAAAAATTGACACATTGATAAATAAGCAGGATGCTATTATCAGTCGCCTGGAAAAATTAAATTCTAGTACGAGCTAGGTGTGGTAACGGTGGCCACTTATATCTATTGTGGAGGGGCTACTGGCACTGTTTGGCAGGTAGATCCCTCCAATATGCTTAAAACAGCAGACATTAACTATGGTCAAGGTATTAGAGCTCTTACCGCAGATGGTACCTACGTCTACTGTGCAGGAGATACTCGAACCGTCTGGCAAATAGATCCTTCCGACATGTCTAAAGTAGCTGAGAGTGCGAATTATGGAGGAAATATTCTTGCTCTCACTGCAGACAGCACTTACATCTACTGCGGGGGATTTGCTGATAAGGTTTGGCAAATAGATCCCTCGGATATGTCTAAAGTAGCGGAAAGTGCGAGCTATGGAGAAACCATTTACGCCCTTACTGAAGATGATACTTATGTTTACTGCGGAGGAGGAGGCCCCCGAACAGTTTGGCAGATAGACCCTGCAGATATGTCTAAAGTAGCTGAAAGTGCGAACTATGGAGGAGCTATTAATGAACTTACTGCGGACGGCACTTACATTTACTGTGGAGGATATGATACCCAGAGAGTCTGGCAAATAGATCCTTCGGATATGTCTAAAGTAGCTGAGAGTGCGAACTATGGAGACGCTATTCATGGTCTTACCGGAGACGGTACTTACATTTATTGCGGTGGGATCCCCTGGACATGTCCAAGGTAGCTGAAAGTGCGAGCTATGGGGGAAACATCTACGCTCTTACTGAAGACGGCACTTACGTCTACTGCGGAGGAGCTGTCCAGACTATCTGGCAAATAGACCCCTCTAACATGAACAAAGTAGCGGAAAGTGCAAACTACGGAGGGGGTATCTACGCTCTTACTTCTCAAGAAATTGCTCTCCCAGAAACTGCACAAGGTGGTTCTGAATCAACTGTAGCTACTTTAGCAGAAGGGAAAGGGCAGAAATCTGCCAGATACGGTTCTGAAGCACAGGTTGATATTATAGTAGAAGGTACAGGAGAAGCAGTAACTGAAACTAAAGGTGGTTCAGAGATTCAGGTTGTCGTCCTTGCTGAAGCTGCCGGGGTAAAGAGTGCTAGAAGCCCGCCTACAGAAGTAAGTATAAGCATTACCGCTGAAGGTGGGGGGCAGAAGCAAGAGCAGAGTACGTCTAAGGTCCCTGTTATTTACTGTGCAGGAGTTACTACTCAAAC
>JAFDAI010000105.1 GCA_019313905.1 Deltaproteobacteria bacterium
CCCCCACAATTTCCAGCATTTTATATGCCAGACGCTTGGTCAGGCCCGTTTTGGTAAAGACCATGCCGATGACTATTGAGCCAAAGATGAACATTACAGAAGGATCCATAAAATCCTTAAAGGCTACTTTTGCGGGTCTGATCAGAAAGAGGGCCTGTAGCACCCCTATCATGAGACTGGTCACCCCGATCGGCACGACCTCAAATACCCACCAGGTACCGGCTAACAAAAAAACGGCCAAGGCCCCCTTGGCCGCCTGGGATAGGGGGAAATGCGTTCCCATTGGGTCAATGGCGTCCGGCCAAGGGGGGGCATAATATACTACCACGAACAGGATAATTCCTATTGACATGAAAACCAGACGCTTCCAATCCAACGTCGGCTTCTCGGGAGAAAGGACTATTTCATCAGGCATCTCCGGGAGGCCCGGCCCAGTAGCAATCGGTTTCTTCTTCTCAACCATTTTATACCTCCCTTATTCTACCACAATTGCGGTTAGCTCATTGAAAACATCACTCATACGCAGAACGCCTCCGACCTTCTTATCATCCATCACCGGGATCAGATTGACGTCCGCTTGAAGCATGACAAAGGCCGCCTTGGCAACAGAATCATTCACGTCAACCGTAGCTCGGATAGGGATCATCACCTCACTCACCGGCTTTTTTGCTTCTTCTTTACACTTTTCAGAAAAGGTCCCTTCAACAAGGGCCGCAAGGCCTGCATAATCGGCGTGTGCGAGGCCCTGGTAAGGTGACTTTTCGTCCTTTCTAAGAAAGTTTGGCTCAATGCCCGCAAGAAGCCTTTTGAGCGTCAAGACACCCAGAAGTTGATACCTTTCATCAAACACCAAAACCATGCGGTGTACTCCCAGGCCGGATGCCTTGTCATAAGTACTGCGAATTAAGAAGATAGCATCCCTCACGCTCATCCAATACGGAATATGCGGGTACTCAGTTATCTCAACCATTAGATCCCTGACTTTCTTGGCATTCGACATGCCACACCTCCTTTTCGATTTCTGTTATTTATGCAATGCACGAATCTTAGATACACCCTGTTTCCCTGATGCCAGACTGGCAATATGGGCTAAAATGTCATAGATGTGAATGATGCCTACCACCTCTTCCTTGCTTATTGCCGGGAGAAAATCGACCTGATATTTGTTGAGCAAAAACACGGCCTCCATCAGCAACTCAGTTTCCCGAACACAGGCCTTGATCGGAACCATGATTTCTCCGACGCGCTTTTTGACCCCTTCCAGACATTCTGCTTCGAGTTGTCCCTCCCAGAAGATAGGGCCACTTTTTTGCGCTCCTTTTAAAAAGTGGGCTGATAACCCGAAAACAAGCTCAGTAGGTGTAACAAAGCCTTTTATAATCTCCTTTTCGGAAGCCTCGGTTCCCACTACAACAAGGCATAGATGTTTATCCTCCTCCCTTGCCTTATCCATAAGTTGCAGGGCCTCTTGTACTGTTTCGTCCTCTTTGATGTAACAATATTGATCCAAGGGACGTGTTAAATCTTTAACCAACTTTTCCATAGGCATGTTCATCTCCCCCGATATCCGGAGAGCTTTGAAAAAATGTCGCATTTTGCAAAGGTCTCATCGATTATATAAAGCAATGGTTGTACCAATTTTCGGAAATCCTGCCGTCTTGTTCTAACACGGTGTTATTTAATGCCTTTGTTTCTTGTAAGCAACTGACAGTAAACAGCTTCAAACTCAACATTTCGGCAAGCTTTTGCCAGCCTTGGCATAAGATTGCCGTTTTAAAGATGAAACCGTTTGACATTTCGGGATTGTTCGTGATAAGGTTGCGTAACTATTAGCATAGCCGTCTCATATGCTCCTCCTCAAAAACGGAGAAGGCCCGTGAAACTGCGCTCTCCCTATATAACGCATCTCCAGGAATCGATTATGCAAGAGTTTATCCTGGAAGGTGACGTGATGCGCTCCATCATGAAGGTCGTACACCAAGTGGCCAAATATGATGTAAATGTGCTCATTACAGGGGAAAGCGGCACAGGCAAGGAATTGCTCGCCAAGATTATCCACCTCCAAAGCCCCAGATCTGAAAACCCTTTTGTGCCGGTGAACTGCGGCATTCTCTCCGGCATGATGTTTGAGGACAAACTTTTCGGGCACGAAAAAGGGGCTTTCACGGGGGCGATTCGCAGGGAAAAGGGATGCTTTGAGATCGCTGACCAAGGGACCCTATTCCTTGATGAGATAGCTGAAATACCACTGGAAAATCAGACGGACTTTTTACGCGTCCTGGAAGATTCTCGATTTGTGCGGATCGGGGGGAGTCAGTTAATCGAGGGTGACGTTCGTATTATCTCGGCAACTAATAAGGACCTCAAAGACAAGGTCAAACAGGGGCTGTTTCGAGGTGACCTCTTTTACCGGCTTCACGTCGTTCCTCTATACATTCCCGCTTTGAGAGAAAGAAAAGCGGTTATTCCCAAGATGGTGGATCGCTTTCTGAATCAATTGGCGGCCAATTATAACAAGCCAAGACCATCAGTGAAACCAGAAGTCGTCGACATCTTCTGCCGTTATGATTGGCCCGGCAATGTGAGGGAATTAAAGAACCTCCTGGAAAGGATATTTATTCTCGACGATGACGATGTGATAGCTTTAGAACATCTCCCTTCTGATTTTTTGTGGCATTTTAGAGCGCCCTCACGTACGATGAATCTGGAAGAAGTCAGAAAAGGGGCTGAAACAAAAGCGATCCTGGATGTACTCTATCGTGTGGCAGGTGACAAAGAGCAAGCAGCAAAAATACTGCGCATCAGCCCTCGAACGTTGAGACACAAGCTCAATAGATACAATATAAAGGTGGATCGAAGGGGTGAGCCTGTGACAAAAAACCTCCTTGATCATCCTGAAGAAAGTCTATCATTCAAGGCTTCACCCCGCTGAGAGACCTTTGCATACCTGCCATATGAGCGCTGACGCTTCACTTTGTGTCCCGTG
>JAFDAI010000106.1 GCA_019313905.1 Deltaproteobacteria bacterium
TTTGCCTGTCCCACTTGCGGTAGAGAAGGATGTCACGCCTACGACACGGAGCGGCACGAGTGGCGGCATTTGAACTTCTTCCAGCACGAGGCCTATCTGGCAGCCCGTGTTCCCCGTGTGAGTTGTGAGGGGTGCGGTATCAAGACTATCGAGGTTCCCTGGGCTCGTTCAGGAAGCGGTTTTACATTGTTATTTGAGGCGCTCATTATGGTGATGGCCAAGGCGATGCCGGTAAAATCCATTGCCGATATTATCAAAGAGCATGACACCCGACTTTGGCGGGTTTTGAATCACTATGTTCATGAATCACGTCAGGGATCCGATTTTTCTGCTGTGACGGAAGTTGGTGTCGATGAGACATCCAGCAGGCGTGGCCACAATTATGTGAGCCTGTTTGTAGACATGCAGACACCTAAAGTTCTATTTGCCACCGAGGGAAAGGATGCCTCAACGCTGGAGCGGTTCAAGACCGATTTGGAAGGACATCACGGCGACCCCTCCCATATTCAGGAAGTATGTTGTGATATGTCTCCCGCCTTCATCAGCGGTGTGGAGAAACATTTTCCGGAAGCCCAGCTGACCTTCGACAAGTTCCATGTCCTTAAAATCATCAATGAGGCAGTGGATGAAGTACGACGCCAAGAACAACAAAGCCGTCCTGAGTTAAAAAGAACCCGTTACATCTGGTTAAAAAACCCTGTAAATCTCAAGGCGAATCAGGCGGCAACCCTGGAGACTCTCCAGGTCAAGAAGCTGAATCTGAAAACGGCCCGTGCCTACCACATTCGCCTAAACTTCCAAGAGTTCTGGAACCAACCGCTACAGGAGGCGGAGACCTTCCTGAAGAAGTGGTACTTCTGGGCCACCCACAGTCGTCTGGAACCCATCAAAGAGGCTGCATACACCATGAAACGTCACTGGGACGGCATCCTGAGATGGTTTACGTCAAAGATTAACAATGGCATCCTTGAGGGAATCAACAGCCTCATCCAAGCTGCCAAAGCCAAGGCCAGGGGATATCGTACAACGAAAAACCTGATCACGATGATTTACCTTATCGGTGGTAAGCTCGAATTCAAGCTACCCACATGAAACAGCGAGGAACCTGTTTTTTATTTCTTTCGTTTCTTTGATGCTACCCGTAACGCGGTGCTATAAGCCTGAGCCGCCCAGGATTCCATCTCTTCATCGTCTTCCAATGTCTCTTCGGGGGCCTGATAATAGGACATTTTGAATTCTTTCCCTTTCTGATTGTAGGTAAACGGTTCAAGCCCTCTGGCCTTGAATTCTTCCTCGGTTTCTTTGTCTGCTTTTAAATAAAGAACGCTATCCGCAACCAACCCGAACATCAGTCCCTCTAGAAAAATCCCATACCCTCCGAACATGGCCTTGGCACGAACTGGCCCAATTGATTGCATCAGTTCGACCACGTAAGATGTAAACTCTTTTTCTTCGGTTGATGCCGGCATATGCCCTACGGAATTTTTTCAGTTTTTATTCGACACATAGTAAAGTTTATATGGTTTCTGTCACTAGTGTCCGGAATAATCTGTAAATAAATTCAGTTGGTTATCGTTATCCGTTGTTTCTGTTATGTAGTCATGAAATGTAAGTAGTTGATTAATCATGGTTCTTTCAAAGATAGACACGCTCAAGACTTGTAAAATTGTGTAGAGACTGGCCTGTATATTGAGCTTTTTTCGGATAATGGCCACAATCAGATAAACTGAAACAGCTATCCATATCTGGACCTTGACGGCGTTTTCCGATGTCCCGTAAAAGCGCTTGATGCGCAGGTTCTGTTTGATCCATTTGAAGAAAAGTTCTATTTGCCACCTCTGCTGGTAAAGTTTTGCAATGACGAGGGCGGGTAAGGTGAAGTTGTTGGTCAAGAACACTAAGGTTTTGCCTGTCTCGGCGTCGTGATACTTCACCCGTCGAAGCTTCTCTGGGTAGTCTCTGGATGGAAAGCGTCCGGACAGCAGAACAGATTGGTCGCAGATCAGACCGGTATCCCGATCCACCGCGTGGGAGTACATCCTGCGGCATTTCAGGTTGGATTTGGCTCGGATGACGAAGAAAGCCGAGGCCCGTGTTATGGCATGAAGTCTGAAAAAATCGGTGTATCCTCGGTCCATGACGTAAAAGGCACCGGTTTCCAGCGGCAGGATATCTAAGACGTTGACATCGTGGAGCTTGCCCTCGGAGATGTGGATGAAAGTTGGAATATGACCTCGCAGATCCAGGAGCGTATGAAGCTTGATAGCACCCTTGTTTTGCCGGTAGCTGGCCCAAGGAAACATGGACATGCAAAGGTCGATGGTCGTGGCATCCAAGGCATACACTGTCTGCTCCAGATCGAGAACGGTCGGTTCGTCCATATACAGTTTTCTGGCGATATCGATCAGGTAATGGGCGAAGTCGGCGTACATGCGCCAATCGCGGGTTTCGTTCGCCTCGGCCAAGGTGCTTCGAGATACCTTGCCCCGTATGCCCATATGATAAAGCTTTCTGCTCTGAGATCGCAGACAGGCCTCGATATCCCGAAGGCTCTCGCGATAGGTCAGCTGAGCGAAGGCCATAACTCGGAACTGGTCGAGGCATGAGAAGCTTTTGACGCTGAAGTTGCCCTGATACTTCTTGACACATTGATGGAAGTTCCTCAGAGGCATGAAGCTCATGACTTGGGTAAACACGAGGGGGCCTGAATACATAAAAATCCTTTCCCGGAAATATTGTCGGGAAAGTATCGCAGGCTTTGCTTATGAATTTCAAGTCGATGACAACCATTTTTAGATTATTGATAAATATTAACAAAGTGTTAGAGGTAGTGAACCATAAGTATTCCGGACACTAGTGGGTTTCTGTATAAAAACCAAACACGGCATTCTGCCGTATAAGACCCCTCACAAAAAAACCCTATCTCTCGTTATGAGAAACAGGGCTGTAGAACGATCAGGCCATAATCCCCCCAGATGCGGTTAAGATCAACAGAATACGCTAAACCACTAACCCCATGGCGATATCTTGTCAAGGAATATTACGGTGAGACTTTCGAATGGTCTATCATTCGATGCAGGGCGGACCCAAAGCCTTGTACAGATATAAAAAGGGCCGGCTCTTGTGAACCGGCCCTTTTGACTGTATGCAGGTACCGATGGTTATAGTTTGAAGAGCAGCTCGGCGTACGTCGGTACGGGCCACATATCTGCGGGCACCAGCATTTCCAGCGCGTCGATATCACCGCGCAGGGCCTGCATGGCCGGAATGACTTTATCCCGGTAGGTTTCGGCCTGTTTGACGGTATCGTCGATCTTCTGCGCCTTTGCCGACGACGCTTCCAGC
>JAFDAI010000107.1 GCA_019313905.1 Deltaproteobacteria bacterium
TCTTTCCATATATGGATGGCATCTCATACCTTCTTTGCCAATTCTTACGGTGTTGACAGTTGCTTACTCTACGCAACTCAGACCACTCATGAAAAGCAACAATATTCATGTTGTAAGTTTTTGAAAGAAATGGATGGGGTTAACCTGAAAAGGGGACCGCAAAAGCTTGGTTAGCAATTTGGTTAGCATAAAATCCAAAAGGTAGGCGAATTTATCCAAATTTTCAGCAATGAACGACTGACACTGTTTACATGACTTTGGCTTTTGGGTTCCCACCTCGCGTCGTGTCCGGTTCAGCAATGAACGACTGACACTGTTTACATGACTTTGGCTTTTGGGTTCCCACCTCGCGTCGTGTCCGGCAATCATATGAATCTTTTTGATTCTTCATGAGAACGTGAGGTATCAATATCTTTTTCCATTCTGGAGTCACAGTAAGGATCTAATAGGCATAAGACTTGGTCAAAGCAAATTTAATATAAAGAAGTCTCATTTTGTGTCCTCTAACGACATGAAATGTGATTAAAGCATAATTTCCCATTGACTATGTTATTGTTTAAGTGCTAAATGTGCTATCAGGAAGCACATTATGAATCTGAAAAATAACACAAAAATGAAAACCCTCGGATCTCAGGCCGCCCATCTGGTCACTACGCTCTACGAGGAATATAAACTGATCTTCCGCCTGGAAGATGTCCAGCGAATTCTTGATCTGGAAGAGGCCTCCGCCCGCAGCCTTACAAGAAATCTCGTAAACAGGGGTGTCGTGACGCGGTTAAAACCAGGCTTATTTATTCTCGTGCCATTCGAACTTGGAAAGGAAAGGGAATACATGGGCAACCCGCTCATCCTCGCCCATGAACTTATTGAAGGGAAGGACTATTATCTTTCTCATGGTACCGCCATGGAAATTCACGGAATGGTCACCCAACCACAGCTTATCGTACATGTAACGACACTGAAAAAACGCCGGCCCATTAATGTCCTGGGTACCGATTTTAAATTCATTTCCTGTAAGAAAGAACATTTTTTCGGCATGAGTGAACACTGGGTAAGCAAACAGGAAAAAGTGACTGTAAGTAACATGGAGAAAACCATTATTGACGGTCTCCGGCAACCCGAGTACTGTGGCGGCATTACGGAAACGGCTAAGGGAATATGGATGCGCCGACAGGATCTGAATACCGATCGGCTTATTAAATATGCGCTAAGGATGGACATCGGCGCTGTTATCCGCAGGCTGGGCTATATCCTGGAAATTTACGGAATCGGTTCCCCAGAAAACCGGAAAGCCCTTCAGGGGCTTCTGACAGAGAGCTATGTGAGGCTTGATCCGATTCTTCCGTCTGAAGGAAAGTTCATCAGGAAGTGGAGATTGCAGCTCAATGTGTCACCAGACGAGCTCCAATCCGTTGTGAGGACATAATGATACCTCAGCGAAACCTGTCCTTACTATCGAATCGTCTCGCCCGGAAAGGCGGCCGCCGTATTCCAGAGGCTGTTCTTGAAATGGACTATTGCCTGTCCTGGTTTCTGGTGGGGCTTTCAAAAACACCCCTCACAGATCTCCTTGCTTTTAAAGGCGGCACGGCCATCAAAAAATGTTACATCCCGGACTACCGTTTTTCCTAAGATCTCGATTTCACCCTGAGAGAGGATGTTTCTTTTGAAAAAATTCAGGAATACCTTGCCCTTGTTTTCGAATATGTAGAGCGGGCATCGGCAATCAAGCTTCGAATCAGCCGATATGATCGACATTCACAGGAGAACTGCCATACCTTTTTCCTCGGATACGAAGGTTCCTTACCAAGTGCCTCCGCTAAAGAGGCCAAAGTGGATATCACAATAAATGAAAAACTCGTCTTTCCCATCGCATCAAAACCCGTTCTCAAAGCATACGATGAATATGATGATCTGCCAGAGAAGGCAAGAATCGGAGTTTATTCGCTCAACGAGATTGTGTCGGAAAAGATCGTTGCTCTTCTTGACCCGGCAAGAAACGAACCGCGCGATCTTTACGATTTGTGGCATCTTACAACCAGCGGTTATATAAATCCAGCCGATTTAACTGAAGCGGTTGAACTGAAAATGAAATTCCGGGGAAAACAACTGACCGATGTCAAAGAGAATTTTATCCATAAAGAGGCCAGGTTGAAAAAACTCTGGCAAGCCCGCCTGTCTTCCCAGATGACACTCCTGCCTGAATTTGAGCGGGTATTTCGGGCGACATTACGTGAACTGCGACAGGCGAAATATTATTGAAATTTGCTTCTATCAATTTTCCCATTTCCCTCTGTGCCAATATAAGTGAGACACTTCCCAACCCATAATTTAAAGTATATATGGAGGGTGGGGAAGGAGAAATAAAATGTCACAGAATGTTTCAAACTTACGGCTTACATACCTTACAGGGCGTATATCCCATGTTAATTGCTTCCTCCCTGAAATCAAAACATATCCTGTTTCCAGGAGAAATCTTCTTTACGTATCTGCAATCCGGCCTGTGGAATTTATGAGAATTCCTGCTGCCGACATAGACGCATGATTGTGCCTGCACCGGTATCGTTATCGGAACTGTTGTGATACTGCTCTTTTTCTGTCCCCACTTTGACTTCAATCTTAAATATTTTTTTGCAAGATCGGGATCTCCCCAGATGTTCAGACCGTTTTTCTTTGCATGCCTCTCGGCTTCCCTGAATTCCTGATCGTATTTCCGGCTCAATCCGTATTTAGTGTAGTAAGGTGATAATCCCTGCCTGACCAGTTCTACATTGAAGTTTACGCTATCAACAAAAACATAGGCCAGAAGCCTGCCATAATACCCCCTTTGCTTTCCTTCAAACTCAAGATCAACGTACTTTCCGTTGAGCCTGTGTTTTGTATATTCCGATGCCACTTTGCCCATGGGGACGTTCTGTTTTTTATCCCTGTGGACCGATTCCGGGGTGTTAACACACAGTAGCCTGACCTTTTCGTATTTGCCATGATAGTTAACGACAATCGTGTCCCCGTCAACCACACGTGTGACTCTGTACTGACCAGCTATGCAAAGAGCAGGGATCAATAGAAAAAAAATGGAAAGGCAAATAATAACCTTGAATGTTTGTCTCATAATCAAAATCACCTCTCTTAGCTATTCGTGAATCTTTCCCGGCGCGGAGATCCCCGACTTCAGTCGTGATTAATTGACTACTTCTTTCCTATTTG
>JAFDAI010000108.1 GCA_019313905.1 Deltaproteobacteria bacterium
TAAGATCCTGAATGTCAGGCAAGCACCTCGGGGGGATGTATACCCCACCATGGTCTTTATTCCCGACCATAACTTTGTGATTCCGATAAGTTCCAGGTATGTTTGTTACGTAATCTATGTCCTTTGTAATCGCCTTATGTTTTTTCCTTATTGACGATTCTTCGAGTTTCGCCGGCTGGTCGGTAGGCTCTTGTTGCCTTATCGTTTCATAGAGCGTCTTTAGATTGATTATTTCCTGCTCTGCCCTTTGCACAACTTCCTTTTTTTCCTTGTCCTCGATTATTTTACCTACATCCTCTTCGCTAAGCGGGTTGCCTTCCAAGGCTGCGGTCCCAAAGATGGATTTCTTAATAATTTCAGCATTAAAACGAGTAGACCAATCCGGAAGTATCGGCAAAGAAATAACTGTCTTATATAGTAGCGTCAGGCCGTAAATCTTGGGGTCTAGCTCCGTTCGGTCATACCTGCTGCTGAATACGAAATTCCCGGATTTGAATGTAGGAATTTTTATAACGCTGTTTTTATCCATTTTTTGTCACCGTTTTTGTCATCATTAATGTCAAGGTTATATACATTAATATTGATTAATTAGATATATTATGTAAAAATATATGTCAATATATTTGTCACGCTTTTTTGTGAAATAAGTACACTTGGATTCATCTACCCCTTGAAAGGCTAACCTATTGTATCTTAGAAGGAAATCATGCCGGGGTTAGTGGCTCAGCATATTCTGCGGGATATAGGGATATAACCCTTACGGGATTCAAACAGCTCTGAAAATCAGAATATAAGCTTTACCGCGGCGACGACTGCCAGGATCTGAACCATGACAGTAAAGGCCTTTTGAGGGACCCGTTTCAGCAGGAATATCCCCAGCAACGCGCCGACGGCAATGAACGGCACCATCATCAGATTCAGTTTGATCGTCTCCAGGGTCATCAGGTCCAGATTCGCGCTGAATGGTACCTTGATCCAGTTGACAATGAAAAAGAACCAGGCCCCGGTACCGACGAATTCAATCTTCGTCAATCTCATGGCCAGAAGATATATGATCATTATCGGCCCGGCGGCATTCGCCATCATCGAGATAATCCCGGCGATAAAGCCGAGACCGGCGGCGAACCACCACTGCGTCGGGATGCTGGTTTCTTCGGTCTGATTTTTCTCGCGCCAGTAATTGATGCCGAGCATCAGCAGGACGATAACCCCGACAGTAGGCCGGAGCTGCTGTTCATTGACGGCCCCAAGGATGAAATATCCGGTCACAATTCCGGCAATCGCGGCCGGCAGCAGGTGCAGCATATACTGCCATTCGGCGTTGCGCCGGTGGTATATGATGGCGAATAAATCACCTATCATCAGAATGCCCAGTACGAACCCGATGGATGTGCCTGTTGGCAAAACTGTTGCCATCAAGGGGACTATGAGAATTCCAATCCCGGGGATTCCGGTTTTGGTTACCCCTACCATAACCGAGCACAAAGCAACGATAACCCAGCTGAATGCGTTCAAGTCAAACGTACAGACCTTTTTTACCTGTTTATTAGTGTCCGTTTTATTCCGAGCGAAACCCTCTTTAATTGCTGCAGCAATTAAAGAGACCAAATGTCATGCCGGACTTGATCCGGCATCCAGGAGAGAGGGTTGAATGATTATTATTTGTCATTTCGACCGCAGGGAGAAATCTTAACAAGCCTGTATCATTAAGGTTTCTTGTTTCTAACACTCCTCGAAATGACAAAATTCAAAGCTCTCCAAGTCTATCCTGGATTCCCCCTTTTGCGAGAATGGCGACTTTGCGATATATTGTTGCCGGAGTAATAAACGTTTTTGTCTTTTTTTACAATTGACAATGTGGGGCCGGTCGTCAATAGTGAAGGCCAGACATTTCACGCGGCGAGTCGTCTTTCGTCGCGCAAACATTTTATAATATTGAGAATCTCAATGAGTGATTCAACGATAACATACAACCAGGCGATAACCGGGATTATCGGGCGGCGATTTTCATGCCGTCATTATGACCCGAGACCAATCGAGCCGGGGCTGAGAGATCAGCTATCAGAGATGCTGTCCGCGTCATCGACAGGCCCTCTCGGCACACGGATGCGGTTCGAGCTGGTATCCGCCGGGGACGGTGATCTGACCGCGTTGAAAGGGCTGGGAACATACGGTTTCATCAAGGGAGCCAGCGGCTTTATCATCGGCGCGGTTGGCCAGGGCGAGTACAATATGGAGGATTATGCTTGCCTGCTGGAACGGGCCGTTCTGTTCGCGACGGATATCGGCCTCGGCACCTGCTGGCTGGGCGGCACGTTCAGAAAGAGCGGTTTTTCCCGAAAGATCTCCCTCAAAGAGACCGAGATCCTCCCGGCAGCGGTGGCCGTGGGATATGTCGCGGACAAACCCCGCTGGTTCGATTCCTACATGCGCCGGAGAGCGGGATCGGACAACCGGCTTCCGTGGGCCGAGCTCTTTTTTGACGGAACCTTCCGCACACCTTTGTCGACCGACACAGCCGGTCCCTTTGTCACACCGCTTGAGATGATACGTCTCGGACCATCCGCGTCAAACAAACAACCCTGGCGCGTCATCAGAGACGGCACACAGTGGCACTTCTATGTACAGCGCACGAGCGGCTATGGCAGGCGAAACACGACCCTCTTTCACCTGGCCGACATGCAGCGGATCGACATGGGCATTGCCATGTGTCACTTCGAACTCACCCTTCGGGAGATGGGTCTGTCCGGACAGTGGATACACGCCCAGCCGGGCATAGAGAAACCTGACGAGCTGACTGAATATATCGTCACCTGGCAGGGTAAATAAGGTACGATCATGATATATAATTTTGACAGACCCGTTGACCGGCGCGGCACAAACAGTCTGAAGTGGGACCTGTACAAGGGGAAAGACATCATTCCGCTGTGGGTGGCGGACATGG
>JAFDAI010000109.1 GCA_019313905.1 Deltaproteobacteria bacterium
CCTGGCTGGATGAATGGTACAGACTGGATGAAACGGTTGAACCAGCCGTTTACCGCCTGCGTGACCACAAAGTACCGATTGATATTGCCGAAAAACTCATCGACTTCTGGGAAAAGATGAAATTGCCACATGCAAGCGACTCAATTACAGCACTTGAGATTATCCATGGTGCCTTAGAATCAATCAATCCTGAAACCAGTGCATTCTTCTATTTTCGCAATCCAGACGTCCACACACACTCCCACTATCCAGAGTCATTAGTTCCAATCTTTGCAGAGCAAGACCCACATCGCAAGAATAAGTTGACCCAATTAAAACAGCTTATCCGAAATCGGGCCGATGGAAAGATTATCATTCGAGAATACAACGCTGAATATACTGGACTGCGAATTGATCCCACATTTCTTTATTCTCACCTTGAAAGTAATGAATTGGAAACTCTAAAAAATGGAGTGATTCAGCCGCAAGATTGGCCAGCACTCAGCCATGAAGTTCAAAAAGCGATTGAAACTCATGGAATTGTAGCCTTATCTGATATGGATGAACTGGGTAAACAGATCCCAGAAGATCTTTGGGCTGCCATAGAAACTAAACTTGAACAATCTGTTGAACCCTCTGGCGTTTCCAACCAGAAACAAAACTACAACGAACGATTCTTGAAAGAACGAACCCGCCTGTTTCTGGGCCGGCAAGATCTTCTGGAGTCTATGCTTGGCTATGTAGAGGATACAAACGACAGACAGCCATTGGTGATCACAGGCAAATCCGGATGTGGCAAATCTGCATTGATAGCCGAGTGTGCAAAGCAGTGTCGTGAAAAATTTCCCAACGCTCTGGTTATCCCCCACTTCATCGGAGCCGCACCTGGCTCTACCGACCTTTTAACATCTATTCGCTCCATCTGTGAAATCCTTCGTCGCGAATGCAATATTGATGATGAATTTTCTACCGACCCGGATAAACTGCATGCCCAGATGCGGTTGTTCTTGAAGAAGGCTGGAGCTATACATCCAATAATCTTACTTGTCGATGCTGTCAATCAGCTTGAACCTGCCAACCGCAGCCATGAGCTCAGATGGTTTCCGTTAAATCTGCCATCAGGTGTTCGGATTATTGTCAGCACACTTGCAGGTGATTGTCTGGATAAACTGCAAGAGCGCATTTCTGATGATCACATTCTGGATGTACCAGCATTACCAGAGATTGATCGAAAAAGCTTGATCCAGAAGCAACTTGCTAATCGTGGTAAGAAGCTTACTGAAGAACAAATTTTCCGCATTCTTGATACAACAGCGCGTCCCGATACAGGTCTTCCGCTATATCTACTGGTGGCACTGGAAGAATTATGCCTTTTTGGAGACTATGATGCCCTCAACCATCGGATAGACAGATTACCATCGACTTTGTCTGAACTTTTTGGCCAAGTATTACAACGCCTGGAAGATGACCATACTCAAGATATTACAGAATTTATTCTACGTTTGCTCGCAGTCTCTCGATCAGGTCTTATGGAATCCGAAATCCTCGATATACTTGCTTATGGAATCCGAAATCCTCGATATACTTGCTAAAGACGGAAAAGACATTCCCAATCTTAAATGGACTCAATTCTATCGTTCCCTGGAATTCTACCTCCGCCCAATGGACGAAACAACTGGCATGGGTTTGATAGACTTCTATCACGACACACTGCGTTTTGCGGTTTATCGCCGATATCTGGATATGATATCTCCTGAGGCTCTTGCATCAGACAAAGATGAACCTTCTAAATGGAGCATCAACCATCCCAGGAGCTTAAATGAACTTCCTTATCACTTGCTTCAATCTGGCCGTAAAGGTGAGCTGCGTAGTATTTTATTAGATTTTAACTGGTTGCAGACAAAGCTTGAAGCCATTGACGTCAACTCGCTTATAAGAGATTATGACTATCTTCCAGATGACCATAATGCAAGCCTTGTGCAGAATGCCATCCAGATGTCTGCCCATGTTTTATCCAGGGATAAAACGCAACTTTCAGGCCAACTTCTTGGCCGATTGCAATCCTTTAAAGACATGGATTTGATTCTTGAGCAGGCTCGAGCATATAAGGGGTTGTGGCTGTGCCCCTTATCATCCAGCCTCACGCCACCAGGCGGGCCTTTGGTACGTACCTTTGAGGAAAAAAACTATTCCTCTGTTAATGCAGTTATGGTAACTCCTGATAGTCGTCATGTAATCTCAGGATCATCCGATCGCACTCTCAGAGTATGGGATCTGGAATCGGGCGAGGAACTCTTAACTTTGAAGGGGCACAAAGGCTTTGTCAAAGCATTAGTGGTTACTCCCAATGGTCGCCATGTAATCTCAGGATCATCCGATCGCACCCTCAAAGTGTGGGATCTTGAATCTGGAGAGGAAATCCGAACGTTTTCTGGACACACAGACTGGGTTACTGCAGTTTCGGTCACTCCCGATGGTCGTCGTGTAATCTCAGCATCAGACGACTGCACCCTCAAAGTATGGGATCTGGAATCGGGCGAAGAAATCCGAACGTTTTCTGGACACACAGACGGGGTTTCTGCAGTTTCAGTCACTCCCGATGGTCTCCGAGTAGTCTCAGCGTCATACGATCGCACTCTCAAGGTATGGGATCTGGAATCTGGAAAGGAACTCTATACTTTTAAGGAGCACACAGACTACGTTACTGCTGTTTCACTCACTCCAGATGGTCGCCATGTAATTTCTGCATCATTTCGCACCTTCAAAGTATGGGATCTTGAATCTGGAGAGGAACTCAATACTTTTGAGGGACACAACGACTGGATCAATGCAGTTTCTGTTACTCCCAATGGTCGCCATGCAATCTCAGTGTCAGACGATCAAACTATCAGAGTATGGAATCTGGAATCTGGAGATGAACTCCAGAATCTTAAGGGTCACAATGAAAGGGTATGGGCATTATCGATCACTCCTGATGGTCGCCATGTAATCTCAGCATCAATGGATGGTACCCTCAAATTATGGAATCTGGAGTCTGGTGAGGTAGCACTTGGGGGTCACACCGATTGGGTAGAGGCATTATCGGTCACTCCCGATGGTCGTCGTGTAATTTCAGCATCAGATGATCGCACCCTTAAAGTATGGGATCTGGAATCTGGAGAGGAACTACAGACTCTTAAAGGGCACACTAAAAGGATATGGGCATTATCGATCACACCCGATGGTCGTCGTGTAATTTCAGCATCAGAGGATTGCACCCTTAAAGTATGGGATTTGGAATCGGGCAAAGAACTCCAGGCTCTGGAAGGACATATTGACCGGGTTACGGTAATATCGGTCACTCCCGATGGTCGTCGTGTAATCTCAGCATCAGACGATCGCACCCTTAAAATATGGGATCTGGAATCGGGTAAGGAACTACAGACTCTTTCTGGCCATACCAAATCGGTCTGGGCATTATCGGTCACTCCCGATGGTCGTCGTGTAATCTCAGCATCAGACGATTGCACCCTTAAAGTATGGAATCTGGAATCCGGCGAGGAACTTAGGACTCTCAGCGGTCACACTGACTGGGTAAGAGCATTAGCACTCACTCCTGATGGCCACTGTGTAATTTCAGCATCTCACGATCACACTCTTAAAGTATGGAATATAGAATCTGGTGAGGAACTTAGGACTCTTAAGGGACACAATGATCGGGTCATGGCAGTATCAGTAACCCCAGATGTTCATCGTGTAATTTCAGCATCACACGATTGCACTCTCAAAGTATGGGATATAGAATCTGGTGAGGAACTTAAGACTCTTGAGGGGCACAATGATGCTGTCAGGGCATTATCGGTCACTCCCGATAGTCGCTTTGTAATCTCAGTATCATTCGATCGCACCCTTATAGTATGGGATGTGGAAAAAGGAGAGAAAATCACTGGCTTCAGCGGGGATAGTGATTCTCTTACATGTACCGTTTCGCCAGATGGAAAGACCATTGTTGCGGGTGAAAGGTCTGGCAGGTTGCATTTCCTGAGGTTGGTGGGGGTGGATAGCGCACCTGTATTGAACCGCCTTGTGAATATGCAGTTTGTTCGTAAAGAAGTCGGAAGCCACAATATGCATCCCGTTGATCACGAATATACTCTATCACAGATGCCTGATGGTGATGAGTCTAATCGGGATGAGACAACCTTCAAGCGATTAGCTCTCCTGCACGGTGGAGTGAAATACCTAAAAGAGACGCGTATGCCCTCAGGGAAGACGATTGATGATCTCTCTGCACAACTGGATGAGTATGACCTATACTGTGCAGGACAGGATTATGACTCAGCAATTTCTGTGCTTCTTGAGGTTGATTATTACCTGTTCTTGTTGGGACATTTTCGACTTATTATAGAGTTGCATGAATGCTTATATGATAAGCTAAGTGACCCATGGCTAAAAGCGAGAAGTGCAGACACTCTGGGTATTGCGCATCATAATGTTGAGAAATATCAAAAAGCTATTGAGTATCATGAACAGGCACTGGCAATAGCAAGGGAGATTAG
>JAFDAI010000110.1 GCA_019313905.1 Deltaproteobacteria bacterium
TTCCCTCAACGCTATCAATGCTCAATATAAGATCCGCCACATCTTCAGGCCTCATTTGTTTGCCGGTAGCCGGATCTTTGAAAGCGGCATTATTCAAGCGCCTCATGGTTTCATCAATCTGCTTTAAGGCTCCCTTTGATTCCTTGGCTATGATATTGTAGGATTGTAAAGCTCGACCGGCCTCCGCTGTCATTCCTGACACTTCCGCCTGAATAGCATAATGGAGGGATAGTTGTTTTTGAAATGCGAACTTGTCAATGTCGGACGCTTCCCGGATCGACACCTTTTGGGCCAATTCGTTCAATCTTTGGGCGGATGAAACAAGCATCTTCCGGGCGGCTACCGCTGTCTCGGCATTGAAAGCCTCCCCTTTACGGCGCTTTAAAAGCTGCTCAACGCTCAGGCCCATTGTATCGGCGACCTTCTCGGTCAATTCCATTGATCGAACACCGCGCCTGGCTTCCTGAATCTCAGGCATAAAGATATTAGCTGTCTTTGTAATGGCCTTCTTGATATCGTCCGGGCTTTCAATTCGGGCGAAATTGATATTGATTGCCTTTTCTGGTAGGTCGGAAATGTCAGAAGATAGAAAGGTTTTAACCTTTTTTTGAACATCTGACACTTCAATAAGTTTGGCTTTCCTTTTCTTCATGAATTCATCAACAGCTTTTGTTTTTTGTGATACAACAACTTCAGAAGCCAAGGCCTTTTGCGCCTCTTTCGTCATATCATCAGGAACTTTTCCAGCCTCAAGATTAGCCCGAACTGTCTTGACAGATTCCTTGATAAGCTCTTTTGCAGGCTTAACTTTACCTTTAGTTAGGGCTTTGATCACGGCTTTTTCAAGTGCCCTTTCTATGGTTATCCCTGAAAGCATCCCGGTAACGACCGAAAAAGGCAGGGCAGCCGCCGGAGCCACTTCTTCCAAACCTTCAGTGGCGGCTCCAATAGGGTATTCCATTCCACCCGCAGCCACCCCCGCCGTCAAGGATCTGAAAAGAGTAGGAACTAATTTTGCTCCAGCACGAAGGCCCATGGCCAGAGTGCCACCAAAGCCTCCAGAGAGAGCAAGGATAGGATCAATCCAGGGATCTCCAAGTGCCTCTTCTTCCGCTCTTTTTGGATCAATCTTGCCTTTTCCTTCTGGTTGTGTTACAGTCTTTTCAGTTTCAGATTCCCTCAGTAAGCTAACAGCGGGAGAATTCAACTCTTCATGTATAGTACGCTTTTCAAGATAGGAATTGCTTATATCGTTTTTTGGATCAGCCAATTGATTATCTATGTCCTGATAGGATATACCTGCAAAATCTTCCTTAATTTTTTTAGATAAAGGCATTATCGATTCCTCAAGTCTTTACTTTGTTTAATTCTGCCCGACATTTCAGTTCCAAGGCTTTCACCGCCTGACAATTCACCTACTAAATCCTCAAGTTGCTTGATCAATATAGCTTCCCGGTTAAACTCCTCAATGGTAAGTTCTCCAGCCTGATATTTCCCTACTGTAACCGTTTTAGCTAAAGCAAGATCCATGAGATTTGTTTTCTCGCCTGTCAGAAATCTTGGAATTCTAAGCCCTAAAATCGTTCGCCTGATATGTCCTATATTTAGATCAACGATTTCTCTTGCAACGTCAATAGGATTTTGCCCTTGTCCGACTCTGGCTTGATAATCATCTATGGCTTCAGCAAATCGAACGTGTCTGTCTGGAGTCCACTTATCCGCCTGAGACGGTTTTAACGCTCGGCTAACATAGTTCATGCCCTGCTTGAAATCCCTGTCTCCAAGTTTAGCTTTAAGAGTGATATAAGTCTCTGACTTAATATCACCATTTGTCAAAGCAAGATATAGCCTTTCATCTACATCAAAACCAAGTTCAATGTCAGAGGCTAACCTGCCAACTATCACAGGATTGTTTTCATCAGGCTCTTTTTCATCTTTCTGGCTTGTTCTCAAGCGGGTAATCATGGCCATCCCCTTACCAGGGTCAATGCTTCTGGTCTTGATGAGGCCCCTTATACGTTCTTCCGTTAATTCTCCGTTTGAATACGAAACTACCATGGCTCCGAAATTTGCTTTTTGTTCATCCTCTTTTTTCTTAGCAGCCTTTGTCTCTGCTTCTTGGAGTTGTTTTTTGAAGGCAGTCTCTTGTAAGGTCTTTTCAGTTTCTACGCTCTTTTCAAAACCGCTTTTCCATGTTTTCGCACTTAGGGCGCTAATCCCTAAATTATCACGCAAAAAATCAACTGCTTCATTGATTTCTTGAAAGATAGCATTAGCCCTTTCTGTATTGCCTATAATTAAAGCCTCAACCGCTTCGTCACGCCTGGAATTCATAAGAGTAAAAGCTCCAGCAATAGCATTTTGCTTAAACCTATCTCTCTTGATTGGCATTCCTGATATTTGAGCCTTTATGTTAATGATGGCCCCGGTCTCTTTCCATGCAGCAGCTACTTCTGGATTCATTGCGCTTGCTTCATCGTTGAACTGCTTTAATCTTGCTTCAAGTCCTGTTTTATCTATTTCGTCAATCTTGTTATAATCAGGTGTTGATCTAAGGTCCTCATGATGTTCAGCGTAGCTCAGATTTGCCTTATTTTCGAGATTAGTTAGGAATACCGAATCATCAACCAACTTCTTCTTTAATTCCATTTCTCGAAGCACCCGGCTTATCTGTCCCGCAGCTATTCCCGTTTCCCCTATGGCCGCCCCTAATTGCCCCAGGCCTTGAGCGAACCCGCTTGTAGTGGTTAAAGGAGCCCGTACAGTAGGCGCTATGGATGGTGCAACCGTAGATTTTATTGGTGTGATTCTCATCGTCTACCCCATTGGCCAGCGACTCTTGCCGCCCCTCCGAGCAAGGAAGCCCCGGCGCCGAAATATCCCTTGGTAGCCGCGCCCTTACCTGTCAGGCGTTGAATTCTGGCC
>JAFDAI010000111.1 GCA_019313905.1 Deltaproteobacteria bacterium
CGCCACCGGAGGACACCTTATAGGGAACCTTCTTTTCCTGCAAAACAGTAGCAATATTCCCCGCATCCTCAGCAGAAAGGCTGGAAAAAAGCGTCCTGTACTCTTTCTGATTCACAAAGACGACAAATGCCACTATGCTAGTCAGGGTAACAACTGCAACAAGAAGAATAGCTAACCTTTTCGATGGTGATAATGATTTAAAGACCTTTCCCAATTGAGAAAAAAACTGAAGTACTGAATTCATATCTTCCTTTCAAAGAAGGGCTGTTTACAGTTCACTCTTTACGGTTGATCAAAGAAAACAGGTACCTGCTCAACAAATAGCGGTAATGGCTACTGGATTACGAAACGTGCCAAGGTGTTTACCCCTAATTATTGAGACGGTACGAAAATAGCGTAAACCAGCAAGCATATTCCTTACACCTGCATCCGCATGACTTCCTGATATGCCTCTAATATCTTGTTCCTTACCTGCAACATTGTCTTGAAGGAAATACTTGCCTTTTCCAGGGCAATCATTGCCTCATGAATGCTCCCTGAATCACTGAGTTCCACCTTTGCGATAGCGCTGTCGGCATCTAATTGAAGTTTGTTGATTTCCTCGATCTTGCTCTTTAAAACTTTGCCAAAAGAACCATCATCTTCCCTGACTTCGCCGTTTTCTCTTTGAATATCTGAAACTGGGGGCATCAGATCGCCCCGGATCGGCATATTGGTCATCTTAAACGCCTCCATGCATATATTGAAGTTAACAGTTTACGTTTAATACCAGAGAATAGCGTAAACCGTGAACCAGTTACCTATCTCCCAAGTTCCAGCGCCTTAAGCGCCATATTTTTTGTTGCGTCGAATGCGGCAACACAGGCCTCGTATGCCCTGTTCGCAGTGATCATATCCGCCATTTCAGTAACCGTATTTATGCCAGGCATAGCCACAATGCCCTTTGAGTTTGCGTCGGGATGAGCCGGATCAAAGACCATCTTCACGCTTTCTTTGTCTTCCACAACATCTTCCACCTTTACAATTCGCAGGATATCATCAAAATTTTCCCCGGCTGGCTCTGAAGAAAAAACGACGATTTTCCTTCTGTACGGCCCCCCCTCCGGCGTGCGCGTTGTATTAGCGTTGGCAAGATTTGATATAATAACGTCCATCTTTGCTCTCTGGGCCGCAAGTCCCGAAGCGCAAACTCGAAAAGCCGGCATAAAATCCATGTTATTTTGCCTCCCTTAAAACTGTATCCAAGCCCCTGAACTTTCTGGCCAACAGCTCTACTGTAAGATTATGCATAAGATTGTTCTCCGTTAGTTTTGCCATTTCACTGTCAAGATTGACCCTTTCCCCGGAATCGATTACCTCGAAATCGGCTTTGCCGGCGGAATTTGACTGTTCGGGCATGTGTCTGCTTATGGTCATCGTTATCCTGTCTTTATTGTCGATAATGGACTCCAGCTCTTCCTTGAAAACAATATCCTTAGGCCTGTAGTTTGGAGTGTCAATATTTGCGATGTTCGAGGTTATTACCTTATGTCTTTCCGCTCGAAAATCCAGAGCCTCAGACAACATCCCTATGGTTTTACCAAATAATGCATTCATAATTATTCCTTTCAGGGTTACCGATTTGCACTATTTTTTTGATAAACTGCAAACTGTTTCTAAGCAATGTCCGTGCCAGAACAAACTGACTTTGATTCTTACCCCCCGACCTCCACCCCTTTCCCGTATTCATTAAGCTTATTCCGGATGGTTCGCACGCTTATGCCCAGGATCTCTGACGCCTTGGTCCTGTTTCCCTTTACTTTCTCCAAGGTTTTAAATATGAGCCTTTTTTCTGCTTCCTTTAATGTAGTACCTTCCGAGACAGCAGGTTCTAACGCCGGTTGTCCATTCGCTTCACCTTCATTTTCCAGATAGAGATGCTCAGGCAAAATCGTCTCACCGCCAGACAGCAACACCGCCCTTTCAATCACATTTTCCAACTCTCTCACATTCCCCGGCCACCCATAACCTTCCAGCATTTGTTCAGTTATCTTCGACAGCGCCGGCATGACCGTTCCGCCAAGCCGGCTGTACTTCTCCAGAAAACACTCACATAGAAAAACTATATCGTCTCTCCTTTCCCTCAGAGGAGGGATCTTCACCGGCATAACGTTCACGCGATAATAGAGATCGTCCCGGAATTTTTTCTCCTCGACATATTTCCTTAAATCCGCATTCGTTGTGGCAATTATTCTGACATCCACAGGCACTGAAGCCCCTCCACCCAGTCTGTCAATCTCGGATTCCTGAATAACCCGAAGGAGTTTCGCCTGAAGCTGAACATCCATTTCACCGATTTCATCGAGCAGCAATGTCCCCCCGGCGGCCATCTCGAATTTACCCAATCTTCTTCGGGACGCTCCGGTAAACGCACCCTTTTCATGTCCAAACATTTCACTCTCGAGGAGATTGTCGGGAATAGCTGCACAATTTACCCCTACAAACGGCATATTTACCCTGTCACTGTGCCGGTGTATATAGCGCGCAACCAATTCCTTCCCCGTGCCGCTCTCCCCCTGTATCAAGACACTTGCTTTGCTTTTTGATACGCTCTTCAACAGCTTCAGGATGGTGAGCATCGCTTCATTCCTCGTAATAATCGTTTTACCTTGAGACAAACATCCCTTTGAACCATGTCCCGATCCGCCTTCACATTTCCCCTCTTTTTCAGCCACCACTTTTTTAACAAGCGATTCAAGCTTATCCACCGAAAAAGGCTTCATTATAAAATCCGCTGCCCCTTCTTTCATCGCCTCAACTGCGGTGTTGACCGTCCCGTAAGCCGTTATGACAATAACAGGTGTGCCGGAAGAAAACTTTTTAATACCACGCAGGACCTCCATGCCGCC
>JAFDAI010000022.1 GCA_019313905.1 Deltaproteobacteria bacterium
CCTTCAAAGGAAAAGAGGAAAAAATAGTTTGCCTCTCTTCGAAGCAACCATATTAACGATATTTGTTGTTATATTATTTGTTGGACTCTTCTCCATTATATTCGGCCTCCCGGGAACTTTTCTGATCCTTGGAGATGTTATTATCTACTCCTGGATAACAGGATTCGAGAAAATTGGGTTTAAGATGATTATCGTACTTGTCTTTATTTCACTACTGGCAGAAACTATAGATTTTCTCTTGGGAATCGCGGGAGTCAGGAGGTATGGTTCATCAAAGACAAGCGTGGTATTGTCCATCATTGGAGGAATCATCGGGGCAATTCTGATGACCCCGGTTCTGCTCGGGTTAGGCGCTATTATCGGCGTATTTCTCGGAGGATTTGCCGGGGCGTTCCTCGGAGAATATCTGGAACAGAAGAAGTTAAAACCGGCTGTTAGAGCAGGATACGGTTCACTGATAGGAAGAATTGCCGGGATATTGGCCAAAGGATCTCTCGCCATTGTAATGGTGGTGATAGCAATGTCTGCTATATATTCGTGAGGGATAGAGTTTTAATCCTCTAATCCTCAACCCCTTATTGTAAGTAAAGACTCAAAAAAAACTGTTGGGAACATTATCATGAGTAAAAATAGAAAAACCGTGATCAGGGAATGGTCAGAAGCAATAATAATAGCTATACTTATAGCTCTTTTCATCAGGACTTTTGTTGTGCAGGCATTCAAGATACCCTCCGGGTCAATGAAACCGACTCTTAAAATAGGAGATCACCTGCTCGTCAATAAATTCACCTACGGCATAAAGATACCCTTCACAAGAAAAACCCTGATACCCCTGAATGACCCCGAGAGGGAAGACATAGTTGTCTTTATATATCCGGTGGAAAGAACAAAGGATTTTATAAAGAGAGTGGTAGGTATAGCAGGAGATACTGTCGAAATAAAAGACAAGAAAATATATCTGAATGGTTCTCTCTACAACGACGGTCACGGAGTTTATACCGACAGAATACTCTTCCCGGCCTCGATACAGCCGCGTGATAATTTCGGACCAGTCACCGTTCCCGCTGGGCATATATTCGTTATGGGTGACAACAGAGATCAGAGCTATGACAGCAGATTCTGGGGATTTGTAGATCTAAAAGACGTCCTAGGCAGAGCATTCATCATATACTGGTCATGGGATAAAAACAATAAAGACGTAAGGTGGAGCAGGATGGGCAGCATACTTCATTAACATCTTGACACAAAGAATAAACGCTGGTATCTATAACCGAGTTTACTGAACATATAAGTCAACGAAAAGGGGTTTTCGATGCTTCTCAAATGCTTCGCCGAAAAAGGGTATTAAAAAGCCTTCTCACTTTGTGGGAAGGCTTTTTTTTGAGACAAATTCTGGAAGTGGCATTCCCTCCATATAACAGATTAAGGAATAACGAAGATGAAAAAGAAAAAAGTGGTTATGGATGCGGGGGAGATCGAAAGATCTCTTACAAGAATTGCCTACGAAATATTAGAGAGAAATAAGGGTACGGATAACCTTATTATCATCGGTATAAGAAAAGGTGGAATACTCCTGGCGGAGAGACTCCGCGAAAAGATATCCACTATCGAAGAAACCGAAGTCATGTCCGGAACTCTTGATATAACACTGTACCGGGATGATGTGCTAACGACGGGCAAAAGACCGGAGATTGAAAAGACGTACATCCCCTTCCCCCTTGATCACAAGAAAGTTATCCTTGTAGATGATGTCCTCTTTACCGGCAGGACTATAAGGGCTGCCATGGACGCGCTTATGGACTTCGGAAGGCCCGAACTGATACAGCTCGCCGTACTCATCGACAGGGGGCACAGAGAGCTTCCCATAAGGGCTGATTTTATAGGTGAAACCCTTCCCTCCTCGCTATGGGAAAATATCAGTGTTAATCTTACAGACAACAGGAATACAGACGAGGTTGTGATCGAAGAAAGTTAGTGACTACTCACGTAGTCAGGCTGAAGCTATTTAGACTGAAGACTATTAGTTTTTTGTAACCTAAATACCTTCAGCCTAAAGTCTATCCATCTGAGTAGTTACAGCAGCAGATATTTTGGTGTGCAAGCGGTTTTATCCCGATACGCCTCCCGGCTATCGGGACACGTCTGGGCTGGAGGTTGCAAAACACTATGAACTTATCAAGAAAAGATATGCTGGGAATAGTAGATCTTTCAAGGGAGGAGATCGACCTTATACTTGATGCCGCGGAATCTTTTAAGGAAATATCAACCAGAAAGATCAAAAAGGTTCCAACCCTCAGAGGAAAAACGGTCATCACCCTCTTCTTCGAGGCAAGCACCAGGACAAGAACATCTTTCGAGATTGCGGCAAAGAGACTGAGCGCGGACACTATAAATATCTCGGCATCTACAAGCAGCGTGGTGAAGGGGGAAACGCTCATTGATACCGCGAAGAATCTGGAATCCATGAATCCGGATATTATAATAATCCGCCACAGTGCCGCCGGCGCGGCTCACATTCTCGCCGGCTTACTGGAACAATCCATTATCAACGCGGGGGACGGGGCACACGAACACCCCACCCAGGCCCTTCTCGACATGCTCACGATAAGGGAAAAGAAGGGCACCATGGAAGGTCTCAAAATTGCCATCGTCGGTGATATAGCGCACAGCAGGGTGGCACGTTCCAATATATACGGTCTCACAAAAATGGGTGCGGATGTAGCAATATGCGGGCCGGCAATGATGATACCGAGGGATATAGATCAGATGGGCGTCTCGGTTTATTATAAGATGGAAGATGCCATAAAAAACGCGGATGTTGTTATGATGCTCCGCATGCAGCTTGAGAGACAGGAAAGAAACCTCTTTCCATCTCTCCGCGAATACGCAAACTATTTTTCTCTGAACCGGGACAATATTAACCTGGCAAAGAACGATGTACTTGTCATGCACCCGGGGCCGATAAACAGAGGTGTCGAAATCACTCCGGAAATAGCCGACGGCCCCTATTCCGTTATTCTTGAGCAGGTTACAAATGGTGTCGCCGTAAGAATGGCCCTTCTATATCTTTTGTCAGGAGGCAGAAAATGAAACTATTACTCAAAAGCGGAAGGGTTATAGATCCTTCGCAAGACATAGACATGGTCATGGATATCCTGATAGAAGATGGAAAAATATCCAGAATGGAAAAGGATATTTTCATCTCTGAAACAGATTCCAAAGATAATATGAAAATATTCGATCTGCGAGATAGAATAGTGACGCCCGGTCTTATCGATATGCATACCCATCTGCGCGAGCCGGGATCTGAATATAAGGAGACTGTCCGGACAGGGAGCGAAGCCGCAGTAGCCGGGGGGTTTACCTCCATTGCCTGCATGGCGAATACCGACCCTGTCAATGACAATCGCTCGGTGACGGAATTCATACATAAACAGGCCCGACTCGCCGCAATGGCAAATGTATATCCCATCGCGGCGGTTAGCAAGGGACAGAATGGGAAAATACTTACTGAATTCGGAGATCTTAAGGACGCAGGCGCAGTAGCCTTCTCCGACGATGGAAATCCGGTCACAGACAGCGGATTAATGAGACACGCCCTCGAATATGCCTGCTCCTTCGATATGCCGGTGATCTCACACTGCGAGGATATGGGTCTGTCGTCGGGCGGCCTGATGAATGAAGGATTTATATCTACCCAGCTGGGCCTTCCGGGAATCCCTGGTATTGCGGAAGATATAATGGTTATAAGAGATATAAGACTTGCGGGTTTCACAAAAACCCATGTACATATCGCCCACGTGAGCACGGCCGGTTCCGTTCAGGCTGTCAGGGAAGCCCGGTCCGCGGGGATCAACGTAACGGCTGAAACCGCTCCCCACTACTTTACCCTTACAGACGCAGCGCTGCGGGGGTTCTCCACAAATTTTAAGATGTACCCGCCCTTGAGAGACTCAGATGATGTAGAAGCCGTGAAAGAGGGGCTGCGAGACGGCACAATCGACGCGATTGCCAGCGACCACGCGCCCCATTCATCAGTTGAAAAGGATGTAGAATTTGAGTATGCGGCGAACGGTATCATAGGACTGGAGACGTCACTGCCTCTTTCTTTAAAACTGGTATATGACGGCATTCTCACCATAAACCAGCTGATAGAAATGATGAGCGTAAATCCCGCCAACATATTGAAGATACCCAGAGGTTCGCTGAAGGCAGGTTCCGATGCCGATATCACAGTTATAGACATGAATAAGATATGGACAGTTGACACAGACAAGTTCCGTTCGAAGGGACGCAACTGCCCTTTTGACGGTTGGGAACTCAAGGGAAAAGCGATCATGACCATAGTCGGCGGAGATGTCAGGTACGCTGACCCCGAGCTTTAAATTCACAAACTTCAAAATTACAGAAACATATTCCCTCACCCATTCTGCCGGCAATGGGGAACAGGGCTCTATTTCGGCTTGCCCTGATCTCTAGGACGTGGTAACAAATATTGTTTTAGTTTGCCAACTGGTGCTTATCATGAAAAAACAAAGGGAAGAAGAGATAAAACATCTCGGCCAATTGAAGGAGTGGATTAGCCTGAACAGGGAATTTGACATTATCGACCTGTTTTCGATACTCCACCCGGCTGATATTGCCGACCTTATTGACAACCTCAAGGAGCAGGAAAAGATCCACCTGTTTTCCCTCCTTGAGGTGGAAAAGGCATCCGATGTTATCACCGAGCTCAGCGACATCTCGAGGGAACAGATACTCGATGATATATCCGATAAAAAACTCGCCGAGATAATCGACGAAATGGATTCGGATGACGCGGCGGACGTCATCGCCGAACTGCCAGAAGATCAGGCAAAGGCCGTCCTTGACGAGATAGAGCCTGAAGAATCGGAAGACTTCAAGGAACTTCTGAAATATGAAGAGGACACAGCCGGCGGCATCATGCAGGCGGAGCTGGTCTCTGTCTATTCAGACGCCACCATCAACAATGCCCTGAGCGCTGTAGTGCAGGCATCGGATGAGATTGAAAACGTATATAACGTATTTGTTGTGGATAGTGACGAAAAACTCGTCGGCACTATTCCACTCCAGAAATTGATCACATCCGGGCGAACCAGCCCTGTCATAGAAGCCGTCGACAAGGCTATACCGAGCGTAAATGTTGATGTGGACCAGGAAGAGGTCGCGAGGATGTTTGAAAAGTACGATCTTGTTGACCTTCCCGTTGTAGATCATGCCGGGCGTCTGCTGGGGAGAATCACAGTAGATGACGTCGTCGACGTCATGGAGGAGGAGACTTCGGAGGATATCTACAGGATCGCCGGTCTTGACGAAGATGACAGTATTTTCAATGAACCTGTACAATCCGTTAAGAAGAGACTCCCCTGGCTCTATCTCAATCTCCTTACGGCGCTCGCATCGGCGCTGGTTATAGGATTCTTTGAAAACACTATACAGATGGTAATCGCTCTTGCCGTTTTCATGCCGGTGGTGGCGGCCATCGGCGGAAATGCCGGCAGCCAGACGCTTACACTGATCGTAAGAGGAATGGCACTCGGCGAAGTCACTTTCGAAAATTCAAAGAAGGCGCTCTACAATCAAATCACCGTTGGGATTGTCAACGGTGTGGCCGTAGGCGTTGTCATAGGTGTCATAGCATATCTCTGGAAGGGAATGCCTGTACTGGGGCTGGTACTTGGTCTTGCCATGATAATCAATGTGTTCGTGGGTACACTGATAGGAATATTGGTCCCTTTGAGCCTGAAGTGGCTGAAGGCTGATCCCGCTCTGGGCTCCCATATCTTTGTAACCGCCTTTACGGACGCATTCGGATTCTTTTCCTTCCTGGGCCTTGCAACTATATTCCTGAAATTGCTGACATGAAGAGGCCGTCTTTCAAGACGCAGGCTTTCGTCCTTCGCTTCATCAACTATGGAGAATCTGATCTCATTGTTACGTTCTTTACCAGGGAATTCGGCAAACTCAGGGGAATTGCCAAAGGAGCCAGACGAAGCAGAAAAAGATTTTCCAACGCCATTGAACCATTCTCCCATTCCATACTTCTCTTCTCCCGAAGGGGTGAAGGCGGCCTAGCTATCATTGAAAGCTGTGATGTAATCAACCATTACCCGGGGATCAGGTCTGATCTGGAAAAAACCATGACCGCGTCGTACATGATTGATCTCGTAGATCATTTCACTGCGGAAGGCAAGAAAAGCGCCGGCATTTTTCAACTTCTGGACGACTTTCTGAAGCTTCTGGAGATGGGAAACAGCGTGGAAGAGACGGCGAGATTTTTCGAGTTGCGCCTGCTCAGACTTTCAGGATATGAACCTGTGTTTGAAAGGTGTGTAATCTGCAATACACCACTCAGTGAAATCAACACCGCATTCTTCGATACTACAAAAGGCGGCATAAAATGCCTACCGTGTGGCCGCGGCGGTCAGAACTGCATACCGGTATCCACCGGGACCCTCAAGATACTTCTCATGGGAAAACAGATAGAAACAAACCGGATACACAGGCTGGTATTGTCAGAGACTGCCCTTAAAGAAAGCAGGGATATCTTCAGACATTTCATACGCCACATCCTCGGGAGAGAACCAAAGTCTCTGCGGGTGCTGGATGAAATCAGGAAAATGATTTAGCCTGATGTTGCCGAAGACACGAATCAATGTCTCTTCTCTATATCTTTGTTACTTTGTTTCTTGACAGTCATCCCCCCTTAATGATAATTTCCCCCCGCATTTAAGTACAGTTGCAACAAAGTCCAAGGAGGTAAAAGTGACCTTTCAGGAATTAATATTCGCCCTGGAAAAATACTGGGCCGACCAAGGGTGCATCGTACAGCAACCCTATGATATAGAAGTGGGCGCCGGCACATTCAACCCGGCAACCTTTCTAAGGGTACTCGGTCCAGAACCATGGAATGTCGCGTATGTGGAACCGTCACGCAGGCCGACAGACGGCAGATACGGGGAAAACCCGAACAGGCTCCAGCATTATTACCAGTATCAGGTAATAATGAAACCATCCCCGCTCAATATTCAGGACCTTTATCTTGACTCCCTGAAGAGTTTCGGCATAGATCCCCTCGACCACGATATAAGATTCGTAGAAGATGACTGGGAATCCCCAACTCTCGGCGCTTGGGGGTTGGGCTGGGAGGTCTGGCTCGATGGAATGGAGATTACACAGTTTACATACTTCCAGCAGGTAGGCGGAATAGACCTGCACCCAATATGCGTCGAAATAACATACGGCATAGAGCGAATCGCCATGTATCTTCAGGAAATCGATAATGTATACGACCTTGAATGGGGACATGGGATAAAATATGGAGACGTTCACCACAAAAGCGAAGTTGAATTTTCCACCTATCAGTTCGAAGAGGCCGACACCGGTATGCTGAGAAAGATCTTCGATATGTACGAGGCGGAATCAATAAAAACAGCGGAGAAGGGTCTTGTCCTTCCCACATATGACTATTGTCTGAAGTGTTCCCATGTATTCAACATACTGGACGCGCGGGGTGCCATAAGCGTGAATGAGCGCACAAGTTATATCGGAAGGGTGCGAAATCTTGCACGTCTCAGCGCCGAAGGATACTCTAAACAGAGGGAAGAGATGGGATATCCCCTTACCGGAAAGTTTAACAGGAGTTAATTTTTCTCATGGTCAAAGAATTATTGCTGGAAATAGGAACAGAAGAGATCCCGGCCGCTTTCCTGCCGAAAGCGCTGAAGGATATGGAGAGAATCATCACAAGGGAGTTTTCCGAAAACCGTATCGGTCACGGTCGCATAAAAACAATGGGTACGCCGAGAAGGCTTCTCCTGTCAGTGAAGGATGTAGACGAAAGACAGGAAGATCAGCTCTTGGAAAAAGTAGGACCTTCGACGAAAGTGGCATTTGGCGAAGGTGGCAAACCCACGAAAGCGGCCATTGGATTTGCCAGGGGACAGGGAATAGATGTCTCTGAGCTGGAAATAATAGAGACTCCAAAGGGAAAGCAGATCTGCTCGCGGAAAAAAATTACCGGTGAAGACACAAAGACCATTCTGACAGATCTCCTGCCGCGATTTATCCTCTCCATCCCCTTCCGGAAATCGATGCGCTGGATGGATCTGGATGTGCGTTTTGCTCGACCGATTCACTGGATACTGGCGCTCTTCGGAGATGAAGTTGTTCCATTCAGGATAGAAAACATAGCCAGCGGGAACACAAGCCGCGGACACAGGTTTATGGCCCCGGAGCCATTTGATGTCAGCGATCTCGAAGACTATCTTGAAAAGATAAAAGAACGCTTTGTCGTGGTAGACCCCGGCGAAAGAAAAAATATCATATCAGACGAATCGGAAAAGGCCGCCAAAGATGTCTCAGGCTTTGTCCTTGAAAACGGGGATCTCTTGGAAGAGGTCACTTTTCTCGTCGAATACCCTTCCGTGGTACGCGGAAGTTTCGACAGAGAATATCTTGCACTTCCCAAAGAAGTTCTGACCACAGCCATGATGAAACACCAGAAATATTTCCCCGTTGTCGACGCGCATGGAGACCTGCTTCCATATTTCATCACTATCAATAATACACTGGCCAGAGATCCTTCGGTGGTGGCACGTGGCAATGAAAAGGTCATAAGGGCACGGCTCGCCGACGCCCGCTTCTTCTTTGAAGAGGATCAGAAAACCCCTCTCGAAAACCGGCTGGAAGATCTGAAAGATGTCATATTCCACAGTTCTCTTGGTACTTCCTATGAAAAGGTAGAACGATTTAGAGAGATTGCGAAAGATATCTCGACCAAAATCGTTTTTTCCTCTCCCGCATCTTCTTTAGGTACAGTTGATATGACCGCAACACTTTGCAAGGCGGATCTGGAAACACGGATGGTATGTGAATTCGCTGAACTCCAAGGGGTAATGGGAAGAGAGTATGCCCTGATACAGGGCGAAGATCCTATCGTGGCAAAGGCGATTTATGAACATTATCTGCCTGTTTCCGCCGGAGGCGACCTCCCGGAAACAGACGAGGGTTCCATCGTCAGCATAGCCGATAAAATGGACACAATCGTTGGATGTTTCGGTGTGGGTTTGATCCCCACCGGAACTGCCGATCCTTACGCACTGAGACGGCAGGCCCTCGGCATCATCAATATCATCATAGACAGGAACTATCGTTTTGAGCTTGACGAACTGGTGGATAAAAGCATTTCGATCCTTGCCGGAAGACTGAAGAGAACACCGAAAGAGACAAAATCGGATGTCATGAATTTCCTGAAGGGAAGATTTGAAAACCAGTTGATATCCCAGGGATATTCATATGATGTAGTTGACTCTGTACTTTCAGAGGGTGTGTTCGACATAGTCCAGTCCCTGAAAAGAATAGAAGCTATGGAGGCATTCAAGAAACATCCCGATTTCGAACCGCTGGCAGTTGCCTTCAAACGCGTCGTGAATATCCTCAAGGATTTTGAAGGTGGTTCCATCGATTCGTCTGTCTTTGACTCAAGCGCTGAAGACAACCTCTATCACGCATTTATCGATATAAGGGGGACGGTAAATAGATACATAGACGAAGGCAGATACAGCGACGCCCTGTCCGAAATGGCAAGTCTCCGGAAACCTGTTGATACCTTCTTTGATGAAGTCATGGTCATGGCAGAGGATGAAAAGATAAGACTTAACAGGCTGTCTCTCTTGGAAGGGATATCAAAGCTTTTTCACAGGACCGCCGACTTCTCCAAGATTGTGACCAGCGCTTAATTGACAAATTTAACAGCTTCGTAAAAAGTCCAATTTCTGCGTTCCGCTGCATCTTTCGTCACTGCAACATACCATAAGTCCGCCTCATTTCTCAAGATTTACGCGCCTTGACCGGGGGCATCCCGAAGGGATGCAATATAAACGTAATGTTCCTTACCGGGAGGTACACTGCCCTGTAGGGGGTGCACCTCCACTTGAAGCTTTTTGCCTTGCCGTTCGATCTTGATTTTTTACGATAACGTCAATCTTAACAGAGGGGCGCATCCCCGAAAAGTACGTGGATAGGACTCCGTGGGTTATACGAAGGGTTATCAAAAAAAGGGCAGTGTGCATTTCCTCACACCCTGCCCTTTTTTATTTGTTTGAGCACTACCTGCTACTTAATTGTAATTAACTCCACCCGGCGATTTTTGTCCCTGCCGGCAGATGTTTCATTGCTGGCGATCGGTTTTGTATACCCGTAACCAACCGCGGAAAGGCGATCAGCGCTGATGCCCTTTTTGATAAAGTAATTCATGACAGCAGTTGCCCGGCTTTCAGAAAGTTTCTGATTATAGGCTTCGCTGCCAATATTATCTGTATGTCCTTCAAGACGAACATTCACAGAGGGATTGTCCTCTAAAATCTTCACTGACTTGTCAAGGAGGAAATAGGAATCAGAGCTAATAGAGGAACTGGCAAACTCGAAATCGACACCGGCTAAAACCCAACTTGCCGGTACTGCCGGGACTACCGGGCCGCCAATAAATACTTTCCTGGAGAAATTGGCCATATCCTGAGCACTGAAAATGCTGTCCGCATCAGTCGCGAATCCGCATGAGCCTATTTCAGAGATTTCCCTCATAAGCTTTTTACCGGTTTCATCATCTCCAATCAGCACGGTGTAGATACAAATTCTGTCACCAAATGCTTCTTTTATCTTTTTTGCCGAGGCTATTACGAGAGCTTTATCCAGTTTTTTGGCGTCACTGAAAATGATCAAAGCGCTGTTACCGGATGCCAACTGAAGGTCCTCTCTTGCACCATTGATAGCAGCATCAAGCGGACTGTTGCCATCGGCATAGGAAGCTTTGTCAAGCCCCTCTTTGAAGCCCGAAGCCGTATAATCCGTAAGCCCGTAGAGCAACGTAGTGTCTTTACCCTGTCCAAACACTCTCAAGGCCCCTTTTACATCAAGGCCTTCGTTTGTCTGGTTCATACGGCTTACCACTTCTTTTTCCAGATTGAACTTGCTGACACCGTTATAGCGTTCATTCATTGACGCCGAAGTATCCAAGATCACCAGAAAGTTATCCGCTTTCAAGTTATAACCTTCTTGTTCCAGTGAGACAGGTGTGAACTGGGACATATCCGTCCTTACCTGCTGTCCGGCACAACCGGCAAACAGCAGAACAACAAACACAATCAATACTGACTTAAATCTGTTTCTTTTCATAGACACCTCCTCATAAAAAATAAATTTTTTTGATACTCCCTCTTTTAAGTGATGCTCCCCCTTTTTAAAAAATTAACTGTAAAAATAAAGCTGCTGGATGTCAAGAAAAAATGGGAATATCGTGTATATGCCGAGTGATGATTAGAGGAACGATCAAGGAATGGTCTGAGCATCGAAAAATTGAGGCCTTCAAAACTCCTGTCTATCTCTCTCAACGGTGAGGTCCCTGTAGAATTCCGGCCTTCTATCGGCAAAGAGATTGTTGTATAAGTTGACTTTCTTATCACGAGCCGCCTTTACATCGATTTCCGCTATCCCTGTCTCTTCCGAATCTTCACCGGCACGGCAGAGAACCCTCCCATCAGGTCCGGTTACCTGACTCCCACCGGTAAAATGGAGTGATTTTTCTCCTCTACTTTCAGTTCCAATTCTGTTCGCCGTTATTGCAAAAACATGGTTCTCAAGACATCTCGTCTTCATTGCATCCTGGCAGAAGGGCATCACCAGATTCGCGGGATGACAGATTATATCGGCGCCCATAAGCGACAGCACACGCATTGACTCCGGGAAAAACCAGTCGAAGCATATCATCATTCCCACTTTGCACACACCCGTGTCATAAACCCTGAATCCCTCATCCCCGGGATCAAACCAGAGCTTTTCCTCAAGAAAGAGGTGTACCTTCCTGTATCTTCCGATATAACCGTCGGGGGAAACAAGGACAGCCGAGTTGAATATCCTGTCTCCACTCTTCTCGGCGATACCACCCACAATGAAAATGCCCTTCTCCTTCGCCACATCACACAACATCTGCGTTGTTTTGCCATGGGGTATCTCTTCGGAAAGTGAGATCGCTTCCTCCTTTGATCTGAACAGATAACCGGTATTGAACAGTTCCGGAAGGACCATGAGACTTGCATCAGATCTCATGATCAGGCTCCCGGCCAGTTCCAGATTTCTGTCTATCTCGCCAAACAGCGGTTCAAACTGGACTGCACCAATCTTCATAATCATTACTCCATTCGTAACTACTCACGTAGTCAGGCTGAAGCTATTTAGACTGAAGGCTGAAGGCTGAAGGAATTGGAAGCGCACGTTTGCGACGCTTTTGCGGAGAAACCGTAGATTCTTGTATCCCGATTTAAATCGGGACTTCAAAATTCGCAGTATCCCCGCCTTTTTCTGACAGCCTTTAGCCTACAGCCTATCCACCTGAGCAGTTGCCATTATAAAGCAAAAAAGCCATGGTCACAAGGACCATGGCTTTTTCAGATTAAATACAATCTTTGTGTCTACAGCATTTCATATATGCCGGCAGCTCCCATACCTCCACCGATACACATGGAGACAATTCCCCTCTTGATTTTACGTCTCTTCATCTCGTGCATCAACTGGCATGACAGCTTCGCTCCGGTGCACCCCAGGGGATGACCTATGGCAATGGCACCTCCGTTCGGGTTGACCTCGCCCTTCCAATAACGTTTCTCTATGCCAAGCTCCCTACAGCAGTAGATGGCCTGCGACGCAAAGGCCTCATTGATCTCAAAGAGGTCTATATCTTTCATTTTGAGCCCGGCAAGTTTGAGGACCTTCGGGATAGCGTAACGTGGGCCTACACCCATTTCTTCCGGGTTGTTGCCCTCTACGGCATAGTGGGTCAGTTTCGCAATCGGTTTCAACCCGAGTTTATCCGCCTTCTCCGCCGACATAATCATCGAGAACGCGGCACCATCGGTCATTTGCGACGAATTCGCCGCCGTTACCGAACCACCCTGTTTGAAAGGCGGTTTCAGTTTTGCCATGTTCTCCAATGATATAGGCCACCTTACACCGTCATCCATATCAAAAATCTTTGTTGTTTTGACCCACTGGCCATCCCTGTCTTTCTGGTATTTCCAGGCATCAATAGGTATTATCTGGTCCTTCCACAACCCCTTCTGAATTGCCTCGTGTGCTCTTCGGTTGCTCTCAAAACCCATTTTATCCTGATCTTCACGTGTAATTCCATAATCAGCAGCCACGTTTTCCGCGGTAACTCCCATCGACACATAGGTCATCGGAAGGTCACCCCAGTCCGGGTGAGGACGGAATATCCAGCCACCCATCGGTATATGTGACATGCTTTCGCAACCACCGGCTATGATTATATCAGACCATCCTGCTCTGATTTTAGCCGTGGCATCCGCGATTGACTGCAGACCGGAAGAGCAGAAACGGTTGACGGTCATCCCAGAAGTAGTTACTGGAAATCCCGCGCCAAGCGCTAGAACTCTGCCGAGATTCATGCCCTGTTCAGCTTCGGGAAATGAACAGCCACAGATTATATCATCAACATCTTCGTGCTTGACCTGTGGAACCTTCTCCATTAATCCCTTCAGGACCTGAATTCCTATCTCATCTCCTCTGGTCTGGGCAAGTCCTCCTCTCTTGTAACGCCCTCCCGGGCTCCTTACTGTTTCAACAATAACAGCTTCACGCATGATAATCCTCCTTATTGTCTGATGCCGCACAGTGCCCGCCGCTACGGAGCCTGCGCGGCTAAACATGTTAATTAGTTACGAAGCGGTTTGCCCTTTGAGAGCATATGCATGATACGATCCTGTGTCTTCTGCTCACCAGCCAGGCTGAGGAAGGCCTCTCTTTCGCGGTCAAGTATCGCATCCTCCGTAACGAAGGTGCCCTCCATACACTGACCCCCAGAAAGTACCCATGCGAGTTTCATCGTGACATGCTCGTCATAATCGGACATGTAATTTCCATGTTTCATATTGTACAGAACAGCATGCGCGATACCCATCAAACTCTCACCCATAACCGGGATCATGTCGGGTTTTTTCTTTTTATGGGTTTTTGCCATTGCCAGAACAAGTTCCTTGGCATCCCAAATCTGGTGATCGCGGTTGAGGCTCACATTTTCCGTCTTTCTGATGTAACCCAGTTCCATTGCCTCCACCGCACTGGTAGCCACCTTGGCCTGGCCTATATTCATCAGAACCTTTTCATAGATGGGCTGCATATTCAGGACTTCACCAGTGCCTTCCGGGAGACCCTCTGTGCAGCGCACCATCAGCTCCTTGCACCCGCCACCGGCAGGGATTACACCAACACCCACTTCAACCAGGCCCATATAGGTTTCGCCACAGGGCTGGCATCTCTGACCATGGATGGATATCTCGCAGCCTCCACCCAGAGCCATGCCCGCCGGAGCGGTTACGACCGGTTTTTCCAGATATTTCATTCTCATATTGGCGTACTGGAGTTCATGAATCAGTTTGTCAAGTATATCCCATTCGGCATTCTGAACGGCCATAAGCACCTGGAAAATGTTGGCGCCTACCGAGAAGTTCGTGCCATGGTTCGCAACCACCATGCCCGCGAAATCCTTTTCCACGATATCACAGCTGTCGTACATCATGCTTATGATGTCACCGTCGATCGCGTTCATCCTGGTATGAAACTCAAGACATGCCACACCATCACCTATGTCCACGAGAGAAGCGCCGGCATTTTTCTTGATCACCTTGTTCTTCACTTCAAGCTCCGGCAGGAGGATAATCTTGGGATTATCTTCCATCTTCACATAATCCTTCTTGTCGAAGTCGTAGTAATATTTGCCGTCTTCCTTTCTTGTGTAGAAGGTTTCGCAACCCTTCTTCAGCATTTCGGTGACCTTCTTGGGAACCTTCAGCTTCAGCTTCTTCATCACCTCTACTGATTCCTTCACGCCGACGGCATCCCATGTCTCAAAGGGACCTTTTTGATGGTTGTAACCCCACTTCATGGTGTTGTCTACCTGATACACTGTGTCGCATATCTCGGGGATACGATTGGCCGAATATATGAAGTTCTTGCAGAGATATTCCCTTACGACTTCACCGGCAATGTCTTTCTCCGAATAGAAAAGTGCCTTCAGTTTGTCATCGAAACCACCCTCTGTCTTGCTTGCCTCTTTGACCGATTGGTATTTGGGTTTCTTGAAGGGAACATATTCCATCTTTTTATAGTCGAGCGCCAGTTTGACTCTTTTGCCCTTCTCATCCTTCGTCTTTTTGTAAAAGCCACCCTTGGTCTTGTTTCCAAGCCATTTATTCTTCACCATCTTGTCCATGAACTCAGGTGGCTTAAAGGTGTCTATCATCTCATCGTCCGGCACGGCCTCGACAAGATTCTTCATGACATGATAACCCGTATCTATACCGACAAGATCGATCGTTCCGCAGATCGCTGAACCGGGTCTGCCAAGAACCTTGGCAATAATGGCATCCAGTTCCGGTATCGTGAGTCCCTTGCCAAGCATGGTTTTAACCGCGTTTGATATATCAAAAACACCGATACGATTTGCGATAAAATTGGGAACGTCTTTACAGATAACAACACCTTTCCCTACGACATTTTCGAGAAAATCCGTCATGTAATCAACGATTTCCTTCTTTGTTGTCTCACCGGGGATAACCTCAACAAGCTTCATGTACCGGGGTGGATTAAAAAAGTGGACACCAAGAAAACGTTCTTTGTCCTTTGCACTCATATTTGATGAGATCTCTTTAATCGGAATACCGGAGGTATTGGTGGCAATGATACAGTCCGGTTTTGTGATGTTTAACACCTTCGCGAAGAGATCCTGCTTGATCTTCAGGTTCTCGACGACTACTTCGAGAAGAAAATCAACATCCTTCAAGAGATCAAGATCATCCTCAAGATTGCCGATTGTGATCATCGACGCAAACTTTTTGGAATAGAAACTCGCCGGTCTGGATTTTACCGCACCGTTCAATCCATTCGCCGCGAAACTGTTCCGCCATGCTTTGCTCTCTTTTGTCAGCCCTTTTTCCAAGTCCTTCTCACTCGGATCAAAGGGAGGCACTATGTCAAGCATCACACTCTCAATCCCCGCATTCGCAAGGTGAGCCGCTATTGTAGCGCCCATGACTCCTGCCCCTATAACGGCAGCTTTTTTGATTTTATACGACATGTTATTCCTCCTTTATTAGGCATAAAACAAGCGCCTTGATTCACGTTCATTATGTCTTAAACCGCAAAAGAATCCTCCAGCATCTCAATGGGGGTCTTATCCGCCAGTGTAATACATTTGCATCTGCCCTCAATTGTCGGAAGGACGTTACATGCAAAGTATTTCGCTGATGCAATCTTTCCCTGATAGAACGCGGCGTCCGCATTTTTCCGCGCGAGAGCCCTCTGCTTTGCCTGAGAACCTTCCGCACCGGCTTCGGCATACATGGCAACAAGTTTTTCGGAAGCGATAACCGCCGCCTGGATAAGCTGCCATCCGACAAAAAGATCACCCATAACCATAAGGTACGGCCTCGCATTCATGATAGGAAGCAATACGCTGGAACTTTTGCCCCATTCGGCAAACTGCATCGCAATACCGACGGCGGCATTGTAGCCGCTCTCAAGATGCGCTGTATACTCTTTCAATCCCTCATTCTCCCCGGCCTTCTTAATGTCAGCATCAATCAGCCCAAACAGGTTCATAAGATTCATACCCCTGTTTTGACCCATCTTTCTTCCAACAAAATCAAGTGCCTGGATATAGTTTGTCCCCTCATAGAGACAGGAAATTTTAGCGTCTCTCAGATACTGTTCCATCGGATATTCCTGGATGTAGCCGTAACCGCCATATACATCGATGCCAAGCGAGCAGATCTCGCAGGCCTTGTCAGAACAATAGGCCTTGATGATGGGCGTCAGGATTTCAACGAAACCTTTACATTTTTTCTTTTCAGCTTCGTCAGTTGTGGTCTCTGCCTTATCGATGCAGTAACCAACAAAATAGTTCATCGCCCTCATGCCCTCGACATGAGATTTCATCCAGAGGAGAGATCGTCTGATATCGGGATGCTGGATAATAGGTACTGCCTTCGCATCGGGAAGCGTCATCTCCATAATGTGCCTGCTCTGAATCCTCTCTTTGGCATACTGAACGGCATGTTCCATAGATGCGGACGCGTGTCCGAGACCCTGCATTCCTACTTCCAACCTGGCATTATTCATCATCTCGAACATTATCTTCATGCCGGCACGCTCCTTGCCCAGAAGGTAACCGACACATTTCCCGTTTTCACCGAAGTTCAGCGTAGCGGTGGCTGATGCCTTTATACCCATCTTGTGCTCGATACCGCCCGTGATAACATCATTGGATTCACCCACGCTCCCGTCCTCATTCACCTTGAACTTGGGAACGATAAAGATGGAAATCCCGCCTGTCCCCGGAGGATCTCCTTCGATCCTGGCAAGAACGGGATGGATGATATTGGAATAAAGATCATTGTCACCGGAGGAGATAAAGGATTTCGTACCCTCGATACTGAAGGTACCATCAGGCAGTCTCTTTGCGATCGCCCTCGTGGCCCCCACATCACTGCCCGCGCCCGGCTCTGTCAGGCACATGGTGCCGCCCCATTCACCGGCAAACATCTTGTACATGTAGGTATTTTTTTGTTCTTCCGTGCCGTATAGCCAGATCAGATGAGCCGCTCCCATTGTCAATCCAGGATACATCATAAACGCGAAATTTGCCGAGTCAAGCAGTTCCGTACAGGCGCTCCACACACAGAGCGGCACGTTCTGTCCTCCAACTTCCGGATCCGCAGGGGCGCAGCCCCACCCTCCCTCATTAAACTTCTTGAGGGCATCATGAATACAAGCCGGAACGGTAACTTTTCCGTCCGCGAAAACAGCACCTTCCCTGTCGCCGACATCGTAGGTGGGAAGAATGACGTCCACAGCCATCTTCTCCGCCTCGGTCAACATCATGTCAACCACTTCCTGCGAGTAATCCTCATACTTCCCGGCGGTAAAAAGATCCTCGATACCCAGCTGCTCAAACAAAATGAACCTCTGGTCCCTCGTGTTAACCAATGTATTTCCCATAATCCTGCACCCTCCTCATTCAGTTTTTTTTAGACCCTCTATAAAAATGCCCAAACATTTATTAACATTGGAGCGTATCCTCTCTTCTCTGGTTGATTCTCTGCCTATGAAAAGGTGAAGTGAAATTATCCCGTTAAGCATCCCCCAGAATGTATTCCTCATGGTTCTTATATCTTCTTTTCTGAGAGTAAATTCACCTTTGTCAATTCCGTATTGAAATATATTCTCAGTAACGGAGACTGCCTTGTTTGTTTCCCGGATAATCCTCTTGTTTGTATCATCCGGCAGATTCAGATTATTGGCATGCAACATGAAATTCATAAACATCCTGAACAGCTCCCTATCCTTCAGGAAAAAATCCACATACATATGGGCAAACTCGGCAAATATTTCTGACGCGCCGGCCCCTCCCTCGAATATCGGGAGCACCTCGCCGTGGAATTTCTCAATATCATCCAGCAGCACTTGGGCACATATCTCCTCTTTACTGCTGAAATAGAGATAAATCGCCCCTTTGCTCAATTCAACCTTTTTCGCGATATCTGAAACAGTGACTGGATTGTACCCTCGCTTAAAGAACAGTTTCCTGGCAGCCTTGAGAATCGTCTTTCTTCTCTGCTCCTTTTCTCTTTTTCTACGTCCCCCAGGCGCCACTTTCATACTCCCGTTTCCGCTTTCATTTTACTGATTTTATATTTACCGCCAGTTGCGGATATCTGAACAAAGGTCAAAGTATGACCGTGAGTCACTTTTCCTATAAATCGTACAATTTGAATTGTCAAGAAAAAAATATAAAATGTTACTGCAATATTTTTTTACTTGACATGGATTTATTCGTTTGTTAGTAGCTTGTGCAAGGATGAACAAAGTGAAAAAGCTATCACAGCATACAATCTGCACCAAAAAAAAATGCTTTTCTGCAGAAACAATTAGAAGGCTAAGTCTCTACCTTAGAAACTTAAGAAAATTCAAGGAAAGTAGCCTGGAGATTATCTCATCAGGTGAGATATCAAAATGCTCAAATGTTTCTCCCGAACAATTCAGAAGAGACCTTTCCTATTTTGGTGAATTTGGCAAACGTGGGGTAGGATATGAAATTGAGAGGTTAATAAGTGAGTTAGAATCTATTCTAGGTATAGATAAGAGATGGAGAGTAGCTTTAGTCGGAGTGGGAAGTTTGGGGAGCGCTCTTTTGGCATTTGAAGGCTTTTCCAAGTTTAATCTTAAGATTGCCTGTGCCTTTGATATTGACAGTAATAAGATAGGTAAAGAAATTTACGGGGTCAGAATTCACAGCGTAGAAAATCTGGCTGAGGTTATTAAAACAGACAACATAGAGATAGCAATAATCACGACGCTCCCTGATCTAGCTCAGCAGGTAGCAGACAAGCTTATGGGTGCAGGCATAAAAGGAATTTTAAATTTTGCACCGGTTGCTTTAAGAACAAATGATGGTGTTTTTATCTCTAATGTTGATATGGCCTGTGAATTAGAGAGTTTAATATTTTTTGTTGACCAGAGAAGAATAGACAAAGAAAGGAGAGCTGGAAAGAAATCTGAGTTTTGAAAGACAGCGATGATATTTAGTGTCCATCCAGAAATGAGGGTAAATACTAAGTTCTGCTTCTTCACTTATGTCATATTCGGCAGAAACAAGTTATATAAACAATCATGGGAGACGCAGTAATGGCAAATTTCAAATACAGTCACACTGACACGCCCTCAGCCTTAGTATCAGTGGGAACCGTTTTCTCCACTTTGCGGGAGAGGTAACGCGGAATGACCCTTCGCGAGATAGCGGATTTATTGGATGCCCAGGTCTTGACAGGAGAAAAACATTTAGGCACAGAAGTAAAAACCGCATTCAGTGCGGATCTGATGAGCGATGTCCTCGCCTTTGCAAAACCTGGAAGCATGATGATCACAGGACTTACGAATCCACAGATTGTAAGGATCGCGAACATCGTGGATAATTCGGCAATTATTATAGTCAGAGGGAAGACCCCCCCTGATGAAACGATCAGACTGGCCGAGGAGTTGGACATACCTGTTCTTTCAACAGGATACATCCTCTTTGAAACATCGGGAAAATTATACGCAAATGGGATAGTAGGTTGTGTGGGGAAGATCGAAGGTCTTGGAAGTGTTGTTCCGTTATGAGTCAGAAATATGAATTCTCTTTCCCTGTCGAGGGTAAAAGTTTTGATGATGCCGGCAAGGCCTCTGTTGAAATAAAAAGGATACTGAAAGGGCTTGGCATAGCGGGTGACGTCTTGAGAAGAACCGCTATTGCAACCTATGAATCGGAAGTGAACATAATATCATATGCCTGGAAGGGAAATATTAATATCTGCGTGACAGATGACAACATATTGATCAACATACAGGACAGCGGGCCCGGCATAACCGATATTGAACAGGCCATGCGGCAGGGATATTCCACTGCCGATGATCGTATAAGAGAAATGGGATTCGGAGCCGGCATGGGTCTTTTTAATATAAAGAACTGTTCCGACGAATTCGAGATCTCATCCAAGGTAAATAAAGGAACCCTGCTCAAGATACTAATCAACAGGTGATATGCAATGAACTTGGCTCTATTGGCAGAAAAACTGGATCTCAAGGTAAGATGCGACGGGGACAGGCTGGACAGGGAGGTGTCAGGCGGGTACGTGGGTGATCTTCTGAGCGACGTCATGGCGAACAGCAAAAAGGATGACGTATGGATTACATGCCAGTCACACCAGAATATAGTGGCGGTAAGCGTGCTGAAAGAGCATGCGGGAATTATCCTTGTTCTCGGAAAAGAACCTGATAAGGATACCCTTGAAAAGGCCTCCCGGGAGGGAATACCTCTCCTGGTAACCAAACTCTCTGGATTTGAGGCAGCCGGCAGGATATATAATTTGATAAACGTGTAGCAGATTTGACGCCATCCCCGGCATGTCGGAAGATAGAATCGGGTCATATGGTTTATCCGATTTTGGGTGCATATTAGGGTGCGTATTCATGTTAAAGGGGTTCAAGTGCGATCTTCACATACATACCTGTCTTTCTCCTTGCGCCGATCTGGACATGTACCCCACTGCCCTGGTTGGAAAATCGCTCGACAGCGGGCTTGATGTTATCGGAATATGCGATCATAACGCGTCTGAAAATGTACGGTATGTAATAGAGGCCTCTCGAGGAAAGCCGGTCCATGTCTTTCCCGGAATGGAGATAACAAGCAGAGAAGAAGTTCACGTTATAGCGCTCTTTGAAAACATCGATAATCTGTTACAGATTCAGAAGATCGTATATGACTCCCTTTCCGGTACCAACAGGGAAGAGATATTCGGGTGTCAGGCAATCGTAAACGAATTGGATGAGGTGGAAGGATTCAATGACAGGCTACTGATAGGTCCCACCGGGATTTCCCTTCAGGAAACTGTCGAAACTGTCCACAGCTTTGGCGGAATAGCCATTGCCGCCCACATTGACCGGGAGAGTTTCAGCGTCCTGGGCCAGTTGGGTTTTATTCCCTTTGATATCAGCTTTGACGCCCTTGAAATATCCAGCAGGACAGGATTGAAAGAGGCACGCAGGAGATATCCCGACCTGCGCGATTATACGTTTATCGAATCATCCGACGCCCATTGTATAAGGGATATAGGAAAGGGATTCACAAAAATTTTCATGGAAAAGCCATCTCTTTCCGAACTGAGAATGGCCCTCGAAAAACGTGAGGGTCGGTATATCAAGGAGTAATCCATGCTGGAACTTTCCATGAATATTCTCGATATCGTTGAAAATTCCACAAGGGCGGGCGCAAGTCTCATAAAGATCAGCATTACTGAAAACAGGAAGAGTGACATCCTGCGCATAGAGATTGCCGATGATGGTGAGGGTATGGAACCGGATATAATCAAAAAGGCGCTGGACCCTTTTTATACATCCAAAAAGATCCGCAGGGTCGGGCTGGGGCTTCCCATGCTCTCCCATGCCGCGAAAGCTACTGCCGGAAGGTTCACGATTGAGTCGAAAAAAGGGAAGGGAACCGCAGTAATGGCGGATTTCAAATACAGCCACATCGACCGCCAGCCCTTGGGTGATATGCCCGGAAGCGTAGCGACTATAATAGCGGGAAATCCGCGGGTGGATTTTATATACACGCATTTGAGTGACGGCAAAAGCTATACACTGGACACGAGAGAGGTAAAGAATGAGCTTGAGGATGTCCCGATAGGTCATCCGAAGGTTATTCAATTTATAAAAGAAAATATAAGGGATGGCCTGAAAGAGATCGGGGCCGGACGTTAGCCCGCGTTTCTATATTCAGACCGTCCGTGAAGGAGGAATGAATGGATTTGGAGTACAATGAACTTTTGGAGGAATTTACACCGGAGCAGATCAAGGAACTGGATGGAATCATTGAGAAACACAGATGTCAGCCCGGAGGGTTGATCCCTGTGCTGGAAAGAGCCCAGGAACTCCTTGGATTTCTACCCATTCCCGTACAGAAAAGGGTCGGGAGGGAGCTTGGCATACCGTTCAGCCACATCTATGGTGTTGTCACTTTCTACTCTTTCTTTACCATGCAGCCGCGTGGCAAACACACCGTAAGGGTATGTATGGGGACCGCCTGCTATGTGAGGGGAGGTAAAAAGATCGCTAAAAATGTGGAAAAGCTGTTCGGCATAAAAGAGGGTGAAACAACTCCGGACCGCATGTTTACCTACGAGACCGTCAGATGCCTCGGGGCGTGCGGATTGGGACCGGTTGTCGTGGTGGACGAGGATGTTCACGGCAGAGTAAAACCCGACAAAATTAAAAACATCTTACAACAATACAGCTGACACGACAGAGGAACATGACATGGCAAAATTAAAGATAGAGGATCTGAAAAAGATCAAAGAACGGGTGCAGGGTGAAACCGCTCTGAGGGCGGGAGACCGAAGGGTCAAGGTAACCGTACACATGGGAACCTGCGGCATAGCCGCCGGGGCGAGAGAGGTTATGAATTCCCTTATGAACGAAATTGAAGAATCGGGAGTCACCGATGTTGTCGTGACCACATCGGGATGCATGGGCCTGTGCAGCAGGGAGCCCGAGGTAACCGTTGAAATCCTGGACCAGGATCCCATAATATACGAGTTTATGAACCAGAATAAGATGAGACAGGTTTTCAAGAGACACATCCTGGAGGACGAGATTCAGACACCCTTTGTTCTGGCCAAAACAAAAGGACAGAGTTAATGGACATATATTAATCAACACTGAAGGAGGTTAACAATACCCGATGAAAGTTTTTCGGTCTCACATATTGATTTGCGGGGGCACCGGGTGCCGTGCCATGGGAAGTCTAAAGGTAAAACAGGCCCTTGCTGCGGAGTTGAACAAGCAGGGCCTCGCCGACGAAATAAGGCTGGTCGAAACGGGATGCAACGGGTTCTGCGCCATGGGGCCCATTATGGTGGTCTACCCGGACGGGATTATCTATATGATGGTCCAGCCGGAAGATGTGCCCGAACTGGTTGAAGAGCATTTCCTGAAGGGAAGGCCTCTGGAGAGGCTCCTGTATAAGGAACCATCCACAGAGGAAACAATCCCCGAGATGAGTGAAATACCTTTCTTCGCGCACCAGGAACTCCGGGTGCTAAGAAACAAGGGGCTTATTGACCCGGAAATTATTGACGAATATATAGCAAGGGATGGGTACGCCGGTATGGCCAAAGCTCTTACCGAAATGACCTCGGAAGAAATCATCAAGGAGGTCCTCGATTCCGGTATTCGCGGCCGGGGCGGCGCCGGATTTCCGACCGGCCTGAAATGGAAGTTTGCCGCCCAGTCAAAGAACGATGTCAAATATGTCCTCTGCAACGCCGACGAAGGCGACCCGGGCGCGTTCATGGACAGGAGCGTGCTTGAGGCGGACCCTCATGCCGTTCTTGAAGGGATGATAATCGCCGCGAAGGCGATCGGGGCGCACAAGGGTTACATCTATTGCAGGGCCGAATATCCGCTGGCACTTCGCAGACTGGACATAGCCATAAAACAGGCTACGGAATACGGTCTCCTGGGTGAAAATATACTGGATACCGGCTTCGATCTTGATCTTGAGGTCTATCAGGGCGCCGGCGCCTTCGTCTGTGGAGAGGAAACGGCCCTCATGACATCAATCGAAGGCAACAGGGGAATGCCACGTCCCAGACCCCCTTTCCCCGCTGTTTCCGGTCTCTGGCAGAAACGAAGCGTTCTGAACAACGTGGAAACCCTGGCCAGTATCGGCCAGATAATAGCAAAAGGAAATGAGTAGTTCGCAAGTGTTGGAAATGAAACGAGCAAGGGGACTAAGGTCTTTGCCCTCACAGGAGACGTCAACAACGTCGGACTCGTTGAGGTCCCCATGGGAACATCCCTCGGGACTATTGTATATGACATAGGCGGCGGTATACCGAATGGAAAGAAATTCAAGGCCGCTCAGCTCGGCGGTCCCTCGGGAGGCATGATTCCTGTCCAGCACCTCAACGCGCCTGTAGACTACGAAAGTGTCGCCAAACTTGGGGCCATTATGGGATCCGGTGGCCTTATCGTAATGAATGAAGATATGTGCCCCGTCGATATGGCGCGTTTCTTCATGGACTTCTGCCAAGATGAATCTTGCGGCAAGTGTACACCCTGCCGTGAGGGAACGAAAAGGATGCTGGAAATCCTCACCAATATCTGTGAAGGAAGAGGTAGGGAAGGAGACATCGAGACTCTCATAGAAATGGCCGAGATAATCAAGGATTCGGCTCTCTGCGGTCTCGGCCAGACCGCCCCCAATCCCGTCCTGAGCACCATCAGATACTTCAGGAAGGAATACGAGGAGCACATCAGGGATAAACACTGTTCGGCCGGCGTGTGCTCGGCGCTCTTCAAATCGCCCTGCCAAAACGCGTGTCCGATCGGGATGGATGTTCCGCAATACATGGCGCTTGTTCGTGCGAAGAGATTTGACGATGCCTACCAGGTCATGATGAAGACTAATCCCTTCCCCGCCATCTGCGGCAGGGTCTGCGATCACCAGTGTCAATCCAAGTGCAGACGCAGCACACTGGACGAGACGCTTGCCATCAAATTTATCAAGAGGTTTATCACCGACAACGCCAGCCGTCCGGCAGTGAATCCTGTGCCAGCCGACAGAAACGAAAAAATAGCGATTGTCGGCGCCGGACCAGCCGGTCTGACCGCCGCGAAGGATCTATCCCTGCGCGGATACCAGGTGACTGTTTTTGAGGAACTCCCCGAACCGGGCGGCATGACCCGCTACGGTATTCCTTCGTACCGACTCCCCCGGGACATCCTCGCGGGAGAGATCGATGACATAAGGGCACTGGGAGTGGAAATCCAGTGCAATACCCGCGTCGGCAGAGACATTTCCTTTGAAGACGTCGACAAGAAATACGACTACATCTATCTGGCGCCCGGGGCGCACAAAAGCCAGCGCATGAGAGTTGACGGCGAGGACATAGCAGGCGTTTTCGGCGGTGTCGAATTTCTGAGAGATTTCAATTTCAACGAAGATGCCTGGTTGAAGGGCGAAAAGTCCCTTGGCGCCAAGGTCGCGGTCATAGGGGGAGGTAACTCCGCCATTGACGCTGCCAGGTGCGCTGTCCGTCTGGGTGCGAATGTTACCATATTGTACCGCAGGACACGTCAGGATATGCCCGCAGCCGAGGAAGAGATAATCGCGGCGGAACATGAAGGAATCAATATAGAATATTTCGTGGCACCCAGGAAGATTGTCGAGGCAAATGGAAGGGTAAGTGGGATTACTTGTGAAAGGATGAAGGCCGGAGATTTCGACAACAGTGGAAGAAGAAGACCTGTTGTCATTGAAGGATCCGAATTTACCCTTGATGTTGATGCCGTTATAGCCGCCATCGGTCAGACCCCGGATCTTTCATTCGTGCCGGAGGGAAGTGATGTATCAGTCAACAAATGGAAATGCTTCGACCTTGCGGAAAAAAGCAAATCCCAAACCACAAATGAAAAGTTCTTCGCGGGCGGTGATGCGGTAACGGGACCGTGGACAGTCGTCGGCGCCATTGCGGCGGGGCACCAGGCCGCCGAAGATATTGACAATGCCATACGCGCCAGAAATGGTGAGCTCCCATGGGAGGCACCGGCAGAAGAATTCATCGAGATACCATTTGAAATCGATGAAGAGACAGAGGAGCAACCCCAGGCCGCGATGCCGGAACTGGACGCGACAGAGAGGAAAACAAACTTCAAAGAAGTGGAACTTGGCTATGAGATAGAAGAGGCCATCAAAGAGGCGTCCCGTTGCCTCAGGTGCGACGCCGAGGTGTAAACTACTCAGAGCTGGAAGTATAACAAAGGAGTGCAAAATGGATCAGAAAATTTCTTTAACTATTGATGGCAAAAAATTGGAGGCATCTCCGGGACAAACGATTCTCGAAGTAGCAAGGGGAAACGGCATACACATCCCCACCCTCTGCTATTACGAGGGAACCACCAATGTAGGCGCCTGCAGGGTATGCGTTGTGGAAGTGGAGAATGCCCGGTCCCTTGTTGCGTCGTGCTGCATGCCCGTGAGTCAGGGGATGATAGTCATAACCGACACGGAAAGGGTGATAAACGCCAGGAAGCTGGTGGTGGAACTTTTATGGTCATCCGGAGATCATAACTGTCTCCAGTGTGAGAAGAACGGAAACTGCGAACTTCAGGATCTCGTGTATGAACTGGGCATTGAAAAACCCCGTTTTGATATTGACTCCCCGGGATATGAAATAGAAGACACAAATTCCATGATACAGCGAGACCTTAACAAGTGTATCCTCTGCGGAAGATGCATCCGGGTCTGTAATGAGATACAGGTTCATGAGGTTCTCGACTTTTCGATGCGCGGTTCCAACGCCAAGGTCGGTCCCGCCTTCGACGCAGATTACATAGATTCCGAATGTGTGTTCTGTGGCGCATGTGTCGACGCATGTCCCGTCGGCGCCCTGACATTCAAACAGGCAAGATTCAAGGGGCGTCCGTGGGAAATGGAAAAGGTGCGCACGACTTGCCCCTATTGCGGAGTGGGATGCCAGATGGACCTTAATGTCAGTGATGGAAAGGTTGTCAAGGTTACAACAAATAGGGATTATGGCGAGCCCAATCAGGGGATGCTCTGTTCCAAGGGCAGATTCGGGATGAACTTTATAGACAATCCCGATCGCCTGAGAACGCCTCTTATTCGCAGGGACGGGGAACTGAAAGAAACGAGTTGGGAAGAGGCCTACAACTATATCGCAGAAAAATTTGCCTCCATAAAAGAGAAAAACGGCTCTGACAGCATTGCGGGGCTCTCCTCGGCACGCTGTACCAACGAGGAAAACTATCTCTTCCAGAAATTCATGAGAGCGGTGATCGGAACAAACAATGTCGATCACTGCGCCCGTCTCTGACACTCCGTCACGGTAGCCGGTCTGGCTGCCACA
>JAFDAI010000112.1 GCA_019313905.1 Deltaproteobacteria bacterium
ATATTGTCGCCAGACCTGCATAAGTATATCGTGACTTTTCTACCTCGTTGTGACGATACAACCGTCTGCAGTTACTATGACAGTATGTTCAGCCTGTGAAACCAGACTTCCGGGGATATCGTGAAGAACCGGATAACCATGAATTACCCCGGATTTCCTTAGGGACGAGAGTGCTATGTCAATCTTATTGCCTGTGAGCCAGCGGCGTGCAAACGGCAGGCTGTGACGGTCACGCACTTCTGCAATAACTTTCTTTGCTGAAGCGAGCCTGACGGGTTTTAGTGCAATCTGGCCGAATATTTCAGTTCTCTGGCTGTTACTGACGTGCCCGCTCCCTGTACTTGCAAAGGGTTCAATTGCAAATACCATATCCTCCTCAATGATCGTACCACCTTTGATGCCGATATTGGGGATTGTCGGAGATCCATGCAGACGGTACTGGCCAAGCCCGTGCCCGGTAAGGTTGGCAATAGGGAGATAGCCCCTGCCTGTAATTTCGTCATGTATTGCTGCACCCAGTTCCCCTGTTGAAACACCAGGGCGGACAAGGGATATTGCACGTTTCAGTGCGGCAGCTGAGGCCTCAACAAGCAGGTTATTTTCTCCGAGGTCAACGGTAACTGCCGTATCTGCAACATAACCGTCGATATGTACACCCATATCAACCTTGACAACATCACCTGCCATAAACTCTCTCTCATCACCAGGTCCGGCGGTGTCGTGCGCTGCATCGGCGTTTCTGGATATATTGAGCGGGAACGCAATCAGGCCCCCCTCATCGAGTATCTCCTGTTCGACTGTATCCACCAGTTCAACAATTTTCTGGCCGGGTTTAACCATGCCGGCAGCGTGATCACGGCATTTTTTTGCAATTTCTCCTGCCTGCATGTAACATGCTAAAATATCTTCATCTATCATATCCGGATCTCCTCTTTATATTTTGTAAAACAATCAAATCCATCTTTTGTTACTGTACCCATGTCTTCAAGACGGACACCACCAATTCCCTGATAGTACAAACCTGGTTCAACTGTTATGACGTGGCCTTCTCTCAGTTCACCACCAGAAGGTGAGAGTGCCGGGTTTTCATGGATGTCAAGACCAACGCCGTGACCAAGGCTGTGCATAAAACCCCCGGTTCCGCTTTCGTAGCCTGCATCTGTAAAAAAGTCAAGGACTGCCTGATGCACTTCGCTACCTGAAACGCCAGGACGGATAAAACTCCATCCAAGTGCTTTCGCTTCTTTTACCGTGTTATAAATATCTTCTATCTCACGGGAGGGTTCTCCCCTGACAAAAGTTCGCGTCATGTCTGCATGGTAGCCGGTTTTCTCACTACGGGGAAAGACATCTATCACAATGGGTTCGTCCATTAAGAGCGCCCCATTGCCTTTGTTGTGGGGCATTGCAGTCTCAGGACCACAGGAGACGATAGTATCCGCAGCGGTGCATCCCAGTCTCAGCAGATAACACTGCATCTCTGCCCGTACCATATCCGAAGTGAGAGGCTCAGAGTCATAATACAGGACACTACCGCGCGGTTCTGCCTTTTTAATCATAGATACTGCAATGTCCATTGCACCTTCTGCAGCGCGCTGCACAGATTTTATGGCTTTGATTTCATGTGGGTTTTTTAGAGCCCGCATATTTTTGACAGTGGTTTTGTCCACATAAATGTTGCAGAAAGACTCCATCTCTCTTGCAAGAGCAAGCGGGAATGTGCCTGGTACAAGCAGATCGCCCCCGGCCTGCGCGCAGACCATTTTCGCACCGGCACGGAGAGGGTCGCATTCCTCCTCAAATATCTCAAAATATCCGGCATCCCCACGCGTCATGACCTCGCAACGCGATTCGGAGACTGCACGCTCATATTCCATCTGCGGCACGATGAGAGTCGCGGGATTACCATCACACTTCAGGTAAAATACAGGATCTCCTGTCTTAAAACCAGTGAGATAGAACATATTCGCGTCTTCTGAAGATGCATAAATTACATATGCAGATGCACCGGCCTCTTTCAGTGCCCGATCAATGGTATCCATGTTATAGTACGTACTGCTCACCAAACCACAAGTACTTTTATCACCACGATAAAATATGCATAATGGATGAGGCAAACACGAAAGTATTCAAACTGAAGTTTATGAGACTGACAGTCATCCTCAATGTTATTGTAATGCTGGCAGCATTATCGATAATAGCCTTCTTTGGTATTATTCCGGTTTACAGCATGCCCATCGCAGTGGTATGCGCAATTGGTACTGTGGTACTCTTAGTCTATTTCATGGGCGCGTATAAGAAAGATAAGAAATGGCTTGCAGATAATGAGTGATATATTTCAGGGGTGCATTCTATGTTCAGTAAAATCAAACGTGAGATAGATCTTGTTGAAAGACATCTGGCGGTTCTCAGAACTGTCAGGGAAAACCAGCCCATAGGCATAGATAAACTTGCAACAACGTTAGATTTACCCAAAAACAATGTAAGGACATCACTTCATATCCTTGAGAACAACGGATTTATCCAGGCTTCAAAACCAGGTGCAGTTGCACAAAAGATAAGTCCGGATGATACCCGGGCCATTGAGAACGAAATTGAGGAAATGATTGAGAGGCTTAAAGATCTGAAGAAGAAACAGATACGCAATCTTTAATAGTCACAAGGTTGACTTTAGTAGGCAATTATAGCCTCCATAACTCAGTTGGTAGAGTGTCTGGCTGTTAACCAGAATGTCACAGGTTCGAGTCCTGTTGGGGGCGTTTCGATTTCAGGTAAAACTTCTTTTTCAGCCGGATTTATTATCGGATAAACAAATTGAAATTTTTACGGGCTGAGTACTGACTGTCC
>JAFDAI010000113.1 GCA_019313905.1 Deltaproteobacteria bacterium
AAGCTTCCATTCTGTGGCTGTACATATATGCAAGTACCAGACTCGTTAGCATGAACACAACTGCCGCAATTGTCGTAGCTTTGCTCAAAAAAGTTGATGCGCCTGAACTACCGAAAAGAGTCTGACTCCCTCCACCTCCAAAAGCAGCTCCCATATCAGCCCCCTTCCCTGTCTGCAACAAAACGATCATAATAAGGGCTATACAGGCTGCAACGTGTATTATCAGAAATATTGTCATTGTACCATCTCTTAAAAATTAATTATTTCGCTGAATGTTTTAGCGTCCAGGCTTGCGCCTCCCACAAGAGCGCCGTCAACATCCGGCATCTCCATAAGCTCTTTAATATTATCCGGTTTGACGCTGCCTCCATATAATATTCTTATAGACTTGGCAAGAATATTCCCAAAAATCTTTTCAACCATTGAGCGTAAAAACCGGTGAACCTCCTGTGCCTGCTCCTTTGTAGCTGTCTTACCGGTTCCAATAGCCCATACAGGTTCATATGCAATCACCAGCGTATCAAGAGCGGTTGAGGAAAAGCCTTCTAAACCCTTTGTTATCTGTCTGTCAAGCACATTAAAAGTTTCTTTTGATTCCCGATTCTTTTCGGACTCTCCCACACAAAGAATCGGTATTAAATTATTTCTGATAGCGGCTTTTATTTTTTTGTTAACCGAGTCGTCATTTTCGCCAAAGTATTGACGTCTTTCAGAATGCCCGATAATTACATATCCGCATCCGGCAGACACTAACATGGCAGGCGATATCTCACCTGTATAGGCGCCTTCGCTTTCCCAGAAAAGATTTTGTGCTCCTAATGAAACACAGCTTTCCTTGATAACATCCGATACCGGCACAAGCGCTGTAAATTGAGGAGCAATCATAACATCGACTGTGTTTATATTTACAAGTTGCGCTAACTGCATGGCTGTTTCAACAGCCTCAGGACAGGTTTTAAACATCTTCCAGTTTCCGGCAATAAGCGGTCTGCGATTCTCCATTGGTTTATTTCCTTTATAGTTGTGCCCCTATCATGGCTGCAAGATCGACCATCCTGTTTGAGTATCCTGTTTCATTATCATACCATGAGAGCACCTTAACCATATTATCAACAACATATGTGGTCGGTGCGTCAACGATTGAGGATAGAGCCGACCCGTTATAATCACAAGATACCAGGGGAAGATCGCAATAACCGAGTATGCCTGAAAGGGTTCCTTCTGAAGCCTTTTTAAGAGCGTCATTTACATCTGAAACCGTAACGCCTGATTTTTCCACAGTTACCACGAGGTCAACAATCGATACATTCGGTGTCGGAACACGGATTGCAAGCCCATTCAACTTGCCGGACAGCTCCGGAAGCACCAGCGCTACAGCCTTTGCAGCGCCTGTTGTTGTTGGAATCATAGACACTGCCGCCGCCCTTGCCCTGCGAAGATCCTTATGCGGAAAATCAAGGAGGCGCTGATCTCCTGTATAAGAATGTATAGTGGTCATAAGCCCGCACCTTATGCCGAAATTTTCAAGCAGCACCTTGGCAACAGGGGCAAGACAGTTGGTGGTGCAAGAGGCATTTGATATTATGTGATGCTGTTTGGGATCATACTGGTTTGAATTGACTCCCATAACAATGGTAATGTCAGGATCTTTGGCCGGCGCTGATATAATAACCTTGCGAGCTCCTGCGGTGAGATGCCCGGAAGCGCTTTCGGAATCCCTGAAAAGCCCCGTGCAATCTGCGACCACATCAACTCCAAACTCTTTCCATTTAAGTTTTGAAGGATCTTTTATAGATGTTATGGCAACAGATCTGCCGGCCACCTCAATTGAATCATCTTTAGCCGTGACTTCAACGTCTAATTTGCCATGCACAGAATCATAAGTGAGCAGATGAGCCATTGTGGCTGAATCTGTAAGAACATTTATTGCCACCACCTCAACTTCCGGGTGATTAATTGCAGCTCTGAAAATCATACGTCCTATCCTTCCAAAGCCGTTTATACCTATTTTGACACTCATTATGCCTCCTTGGATTGTTGATTGATTGAAATCGCTGAGTTTATGCTGAGGAACCGAAGTGCTTTATCTTTTCAATAAATAATCATCAATTCTTGCTTTGCCCCCTGATCTCTGACTTCCGATCTCTGGCTTCTGACCTCTGAAGTTTTAGCTGCGTTTGTTTCCTTTTAAAATTCCGCTCGCAAGCGAAATGCTTTTTTTCCCAAAAGCTTCCAAACTTGCCCCAAGCTTGCCGAGATCCATCTTTTCACGGGTATTGACGGGCCTGATCAAAATGGGCAGATTAACGCCGGACAGCACCTCTACCTTTCCTTCCTCGAGGAATGAATAGCTTAAATTGGAAGGGGTCCCCCCGAACATGTCGGTAAGAATCAGAACCCCTTCTTCTTTTTTTACCTTCTTTATAGCCCCGGCAATTATTAAACGCAGTTTGTCGGCCTTTTCATTCAAATCTATTGAAACCGATTCCACACCTTCGGGCCTGCTCCCAAGAATAAATACAGCAGCATCAATAAGTGCATCTCCAAGCTGACTGTGCGTGACAACAACTATTCCTGTCATAATACTCCTTGAAACATTAAACCTGAATTGAGCTTTTAGCTTTTAGCAGTTATACTCAGCGCCTGCATAATTTGCGATTCTAGAATTACCTGTTTTCTATCATGTATTTCGTTTTGGTGGATTCGCTTCGCTTAATCTACCCTACAAACTACATGATTTTAAAATAATTTGAATAGCGAAGCGACATCATTATTCAAAATTCGATGTTGGACGTTCGATGTTGGACGTTCATCTTTTAATATTTAATATTATGT
>JAFDAI010000023.1 GCA_019313905.1 Deltaproteobacteria bacterium
TGAATTCTTTGTCAAAAGTCCTTCGTTCTCTCTTGTTTTCCATTGCACACCTCCAAGTTCTTCTTTCTTTATCTCTAACTTTTCGGTGTGTCCATCACTTTGGGGGAACTTCAATTCCTCCTTTTTATTCAGGTTTTGGGTGAAACCCTTTTTAAAGGAAAAGCGCCTTTTTTCTACACCATTTTAAATTTACACAAGATATCTTACACTACCCTTAATATCTGTTCTATGATTCTGGAATCTTAGGCATCTTTGAGAACAATGCCATAATCGCCCCAATTGAACATAAAATACCAGTGATCAAGAATGCCATTTGATAGTTTCCACCGGAAGAATCTACAACTACAGCCGCAAGTCTTGGTCCTATTAGTGCACCACCACTATATGCGAGAAAAATAAAACCATAGTTTACACCAACATGTTTGGCGCCGTAAAAATCTGCTGCAACAGACGGGAACGTACCCATCGCGCCCCCAAAGCAAAATGCTATAAGAGATACTCCTAATGCATACAGCCAGAAATTATCAAGTGAGTTCATACTAAACATTGTTACCGCGCTAATCACATACATAATAAATAGCGCTCGCATACGGCCTGTTTTATCTGACAATGTTGCCCAGAATATTCTTCCTATTGTATTAACAATTGCAAGAATACTGACTATCGAGCCTGCTTGCATTGGTGATAAGTTTGCTATCTGTTGACCGATAGGAGAAGCATGTGCAATTATCATCAAACCTGCGATGTTAGCGAAAGTATACATTACTAATAAGAAATAATATTGCGGGGTTCTAAGCATTTCTTTAGGCGTGAAATCATATTTGTTTGTTTTTAAGCTTCCAGTATTTGTTCCCGGCCCCTTCCATCCTTCCGGAATATAACCAGATGGAGGTGCTTTCATTAATTTTCCACCAATAGAAACACCAACTATTGTATAAACCGCTTGCCAAAAGAATGTTGTAAATGGTCCATAGTTTTCAACAAGTAAAGCTGCCACAGGAGCATAGAATACTGAACCAAGCCCGAATCCCGCGACTGCCAGGCCACCAATCATCCCTCTCTTGTCCGGAAACCATTTTATACAGGTTGCGATTGGAATACCGTAAGTAATTCCTATACCTGCTCCTCCGAAAATACCGTAGCCGATATATAACATAGCAAGCGATGATGTTTGACTTGCAATTAGTAATCCTGTTGATAATACTAATGCTCCGGCGATTACCATTTTAGTAGGACCAAATCTTTCTAATTGTCTACCCGCAAGAATCATGAAAAAAGGAATCATTGCGAGATTAATAGAAAACGCTAAAGATACTTGTGGGGCAGACCAATTAAAAGCTTCCTGTATAGGCTTTTGGAAAACACTCCAAGTATACAAAGCTCCCAGACAAACCTGTACGATTACAGCTCCGACAACAATTAACCATCGATTGTAACTTTTGTTATGCACCTTCCTACCTCCTTAAATGTTAAAATATTATGACACATTAAGCTATTCTCTCAGCCCTGCAGCCGGCCCGCCACCTTTTACCCGGCACAGCCCTCTGGTGACAAGCACACGCGCCGGCATGGCAGAGTTTTTACAAGCGCATCAGAAATTGACGACGGGGCGAAGTTCTTCCACCGGGTAAATTTGCCCCTGCTTGGGGGGCATAGAGTTGTATACCCAGCCTACGTCTACCGTCCCGAGTTTTACAGCATTATATCTTTTAAATCCCTGAAATATACCGCGTATCAGGATATCCTCCATGTCCATAGTGAGGGCGAATATGGCGACTTCTTTTCCGCTCTCCAAAGATAACAGCTCGTCCCCATAAGCAAATGGTGAAAAGGCAAGTCGCCTGCTGTCGGATGCCTGGCACTGGATAAGTGGAATAAGTGTCGGGAAACCATCGTTGTCGATATACGACAGAAACTTGAGGCTGTCCAGCCTGTTAAAGACTTTATATGCCCAGGGTTTTAAAATGGGATTGGAAATGTTTGTCTTTGCCCTCGATCTGGAAACCATGGTAAAAAGAAAAGATATAACTATTTTAGCAAGGGGCAGGCTTTCCCTCCCATAGGTTTCGACAAGATCCATATAATGTACGGTGTGTATGCCACAGTAGCAATTGTAGCGGAACATCGGCTTTTTGTTAAACATCTCGTAGTCTTCGCCTTCCTTTGTCTTGCCTGTGTAAATGGCCTTTCCCCTCCAGAGATTCTTGTCCATGGTCATTATCAAGAAGGCTGTATTGGGATTACTCATGACGTTTTTTTTGCTCATGCCCTCAGTAAACTGTCCCCATATCAGCTGCTTTGTGCCTTTGGCCTGAAGTGCGGTAATAAGGGTAATATGGGGAAGTCCTTCGGAGTTTATTGTAGAAATAAGCCCCACTTTTGCCTCGGGTTCAAACTCTTTTAAATCAGCCGCATCAAAAGCCATTTTCTTTTCCACGAAACACCCTCCTTTAAATATTCTAAAGCGCCACGCTGCAATTTTTTGTAATCTCCGGTTTTGTTTCGTTATCCCCACTTTTTGTATTGTCATTTTCAAACTTCACAGGTCCCGACCAACAGACAATATCCGGATCAACACCCGAGTTCCTGGCAACATTGATCAACTCTTCCATGCGGCTCTTTGTTAGAAGGGGTTTCTCTTTGAAAGCCCAGTCAAGGCCGAGGCGCAAATACTTGTCGCTGCAGAGATTGTTGAATGAACAAAGCTCCCATTTTGCAACTTCCCCCTTTAGGGAGGTTGCGATGAATGCGCCGATTCCGGAGATATTTTCTTCCGTTTCCGTCGCACCGGGAATGACAGGGGTTCTTATCCAGAGATCGCAAGGATTATCATGTGTCCTCATGTAATCGCATACATGGATGAGATTATTGAGAATTAATTCATTGGAATTGCCCGTAAGGTTATTATGTTTTACTGGATCTATCTCTTTAATATCGTAGAGCACCAGAGCTGAATAGGGAAGTATCTTGTCGAGAGCCTTCTGTGTGTAGAAACCACACGTATCGAGGGCCGTATGTATGCCCATTTCTTTTAGTTTTTTAAAGAAGACAGCCACGAAATCGGCCTGAACGACCGGTTCACCACCCGATGCGGTTATCCCGCCACCTGACTTTTCAAAATAGATACTATCTTTTTCTACCTCTCTGACAAGATCATCAAGATCCCATCTCATTCCCAGAAGTTCCATTGCCGTTGACGGACATTCTTCACTGCAGACGCCGCAATTCGTGCAGAGTTCTCTCTTGATTTGTATTCCCTCTTCCGTAAAGGAGAGCGCCTTTTCGGGACATATCTCTACGCAGGTTCTACACCCGATACACCTTGATTCCATCCACTGGATCTCGGGGTTTATGGAGATGCTTTCGGGATTTTGGCACCAGGTGCATTTTAGTGAACAACCCTTAAAAAAGACAGTAGTTCGTATGCCCGGCCCATCTTCAGTTGATAGTCTCTGAATCTGCAATATAGTTGATCTCTGTTTCGAATTGATGATTCAACTCTCCTTCTGAAAGATTATTTCAATAATCGCTGTGGACTTCGCGGGCAATTATCTCATCCTGAAGTTCTCTGCCAATACCGGTAAAGTATGCGTTGTAACCTGTTATTCGAATCAAAAGGGTACGGTAGTTTTCGGGATGCTCCTGGGCATCTTTAAGCATATCTGTACTCACCATGTTTATCTGAAGTGAGGTTCCGCTGTTTTCCGCGTAGCCTTTTAGAAAAGCCTTGAATTTTTTCCTGTGCTCGGGATCACGAAGAAGAGTCGGATTCAGTGTAATGGTATGGCTGGCGCCGTTTGGAAGACTGTTCAAATAATCGCCCCAGTCCCCGTTTCCGTCCTTCGCCTTGCCTCCCAGTGCTTTTCCAACGGAGTTTATATTAGCCGTCGGACCGTTTATATCGGCACCATTCGACGGGCAGATTGCGTTTGACAAAAATTGTCCCTTTGGCCTTCCATCAGCACTGGCGGCCATGATATATCCGTCACCTACCCAATAGTTCCAGCTGAGCATTCCGGGGCGGAACTGACGATTTGTTGATTTGGTACTGTGTTTCCATGCCTCGTCACTCCACATATCCATGACCTTTCGAGCCATTTCATCCGCTTCATCACTATCCCTTCCATATTTGGGTGCACGGAATTTCGCCTTGGCCTGTAAAACGTCATGTCCCGCCCAATTGTCTTTTAAGGCCTTTATAAGCTCTTCCATGGTGTATTCCTTTCGGTCATAGACGAGATATTTGATGGCAAGAAGGGAATCGACGGTGGTTGCAAAGGTAACACCCTCAAGAGTAGTAAAGCTGAGCTCTGCGCCGCCCCGGGTTATATCGATGGCTTTCTCGGCACATCCCTTTACCAGACAGGAGAGGTAAGGGGTGGGGCAAAACTCTGCCCTGATCGATTCCGAGGTTTCATAGGTATCGACACATTTTTCTACTATATATCGGGTGTGTTCTTCGTAGGTCTTCCAGAATTCTTCCCAAGTCTTAAGTTTGCCCGCATCCCCTGTTTTTGGTCCGTCCTGCCGTATCGTATCCTTTTTCCCGGTAATCGGATCAATAAATTCAATCATATCCTTGCCGCCGGTGAGGGTCAGCTCCACCGCCTTGAGAAGGTTAAGATTATTGTCCACTGTACCTGATCTGTCATTTCCGACCATGGTGTTTTCCAAACATCCTACCGGCGCGTAATCATAGACATTATCTTCATTGATAAGATCAGTACAGCCGGCCCTCTTTGCTTCACGCATCATCCCCGCCATCGATCTCTCATCGAAGTTAAGAAGGAAGGGGGCGCCCTGGCTGGAGGAAATACTATCAACAATTTTATCGAGAAGGTCTTCGGGAGAATTTCTGTGCAACCTTACATTGGGTTTCGGCTCAAGAATGGGTGACATTTCATCAATGACCTCGAGAATTGCATAGGTGAGGTCATTTGTCATGTCCTTTTCATCCTTTCCGATGCCGGAGAGAGTAATAAGCTGGCCATATCCTGACGTAATACCGTTATTGCCCACATTTATCATGGCATCATAGGCGGTGTTGGCATGCACCCAGAAACACTTAAGTATTTCTTTTCCGAATTCCCTGCCCATGCCCTTTGAGAGAGAATATTCCCAGTAGGGAAGCAAATACTGGTCAATCCTGCCAAAGGATACACCCGGCCCCGGATAATTTTCATCGCTCATAATCAGCATGTGGGTAAGCCATAAAGACTGCACTGCCTCCCAGAAGGTTTCTGCCGGTTCCCAGGGAACCTTCTTCAGATTTCTGGTCATCCGGATAAACTCATCTTTCCTCTCAGAATCGTTTTCTTCCGCCGCGAGTTTTGTTGAGAGATCTGCATATTTCTCTGCTAGGTCTCTCGGTACAGTGGAGGCGGTCATCATGGCACGTAATTGATGACCATGAGGCCCCTCTTGCTCTTTTGACGAAAGGGATTCGTATCTTGCTTCCAAGCCTGCATGTATCCCCTTCCAACCAATCTTCAGGGCATTTTCGTATCCGGGTATTACATGACCGCTCGTAGCGCCCGAGTTTCCGTATCCGTGGTCATGAAACCATTTCATCTTTGTTCTGGCTCCTCTTTTTCCATAAATGAGCCCATCTCTCTTTTTTGCCTCTTCTTCAGTCCAGCACATGGATGTCTGTACATTGAATCTCGCTCCTGCAATGAGGTCTCCAGGAAGAATTTCCTGAGGAACATAATGAACCATGACTTCCTTCAAGAACCAAGCCTTTCTCTCGGGGAGGCTCCAGGACCAGAAATTTTTGTCCAGTTTGACCATATGCGCAGCCTGATAGATTGATGCCCTGAAGGTCTGCATAAAGGGATACACCTCCGGCACGATATAAAAGGTCATTTCGTCAAACAGGATGTCCCACGGTGTGCCCGTTGTCCAGGCGGTATAATCGTTATTCCACGACCGTTCTGAACCCTCGAAATAGTACTCTCTTAACCATTTAATTCTGGGGGAAAGGTTTTTGGGCTCTTTGAGTTTTGGTTGAAAGCTTTCGGCTGTATCAGGTTGCATGTCACACTCCTTGAAAAAATAAAGGGTTTTTAGAGGAAACAACTATGCCTTTCCAACAGCGACTCGCCACCTCTTCAGAACCGCTTCGCGCTCACCATCGCCAATCTTCGATTCAAAGCTATGATATTTGTTATATATTCCGGTTAGTTCGCTGGTGTCGTTTATGATTCCCGCGCCTATTCCCGCAAGAAATGCCGCACCCAACGCGGTTGCTTCTATCATTTCGGGCCGTATAATCTTGCATCCCAGAAGATCTGCCTGCATCTGCATCAGGAGGTTGTTTTTACTGGCTCCTCCGTCCACCTTGAGACTCAACAGTTTCTGTTTGCTGTCAGATTCCATGGCATAGAGAATTTCAACATTTTGCAGCGCAATTCCTTCCAGCACGGCCCTTGCGAGATGGGCACGATTTGTACCGCGTGTCAGGCCAGCTATCAATCCTCTGGCATCTGACCTCCAGTGTGGGGCTCCCAGGCCTACAAAGGCGGGAACCATAGTGACACCGCCCGTGTCGGGAACCTGTCTCGCCAGTTCTTCGATATCGGCAGCATTTTCTATAATATTCAAACCGTCACGGAGCCATTGAACGGCCGCGCCGGCTATGAATGCCGAGCCTTCGAGGGCATAGGTAGTTTCGTCCTTTATCTTCCATGCCACCGTGGTAAGAAGTTTATTATTGCTGAAAATGGGTTCATTGCCCGTGTTCATGAGGAGAAAAGATCCCGTGCCGTAGGTGCACTTGGCTTCTCCAGACTGAAAACAGGCCTGACCGAAGAGGGCCGCTTGCTGATCGCCGGCAATGCCGCATACAGGGATGCCGTCGGGAATGCCCGGTACATTGGTGGTATGACCGAAGACTTCGGTAGATCCTTTTATTTCGGGCAATACGCTCATGGGAACTTCAAGGATGCTGCAGAGATCTTCATCCCAGGAAAGGCTTTCTATGTTCATCAAGAGCGTTCGCGAGGCATTTGTAACATCCGTTACATGGGTTTTTCCACCCGATAACTTCCAGACAAGAAAAGTATCTATTGTTCCCGCCGCCACCTTCCCTTTGGATGCTTCCTCCCGGAGGTCCGGTACATTCCTGAAATACCAGGTCAGTTTTGTGCCGCTGAAATAGGGGTCAAGAAGAAGCCCTGTCTTTTTCCGAAACAGGTCTTCATCGCCTTTATCCTTTAGATTCTCACAGATATCAGACGTACGGCGGCACTGCCAGACGATAGCGTTATAATATGGTCTCCCTGTTTCCCGGTTCCAGACCACGGCCGTTTCTCTCTGATTGGTAATACCGATTGCCTTGATGTCTGAAGGATTCGAGCCGCTCTTCTTAAGAGCAGCATCAAGAGATGCAAGAACTGATTTCCAGATGTCATCCGGATTATGTTCAACATAACCCGGTGCAGGATAAATCTGGCGAAATTCCCGATAGCCACTGGAAACAACCTTAAATTGAGAATCGAACAGCACCACCGTGGTACCGGTTGTACCCTGATCCATCACTAAAATTATATCTGGCATAGCTGGATTAGTCCTCCATGTCTCGCATACTCCTATTTGATCTCCTCGATACCGAGAGGATACTTTGAAAGCTCCTCGCAGCAGTCTTTCTTGATGATTATGGGGTTCTCATAACGGAAACCGATATTGTCATTGGGACAGGCATACTGCATCGCACAGATGAGTACTTCGTTTTCCTGATAGATGTGATCAGGGTTTGTCCAGTAGGGAAAGGGGCCGTCATTCAGCCCGATCCGCCACTCGTCACCCATCATTCCTATGCCATGTTCGAAACCGGGAACCATATAATCAGCGAACTCTCTCTCTTCGGCAAAATCCATCATTTTCTCTGCAAGAAGAGCAGGAGATACTTCTGCCTTATAGGTCTTTAATGTTAATGAAACGATATCCAGAAAATTATTGGCGTGCCACCATTGACGGTTCGTCACGGGAGAAATGAGATAGTTGTGTGAGTGGTCTCCCAGCCCGAGCTTGAACATGGAATGTATGTCAACCATGAGGGGTTCGCCCGCCTCTATCTCCTTTCTCGAAGCCGGAGTGCAGGCACCCCCTGCCAGACCTGTTCGGTAACCGCAGGCGATTTCATTGCCGCCGGTGAACGACCATTCCCATTCGCTCCCAGCTCTTCGCATGGCGAGTGCCGCAATTCCGGCAATTTCCGTTTCAGTCATTCCCTTGTAGCCTTCATTTATGATGGCATCGTAGACGGCTTGGTGGCCAACGTCGACAATTCGCGAGGCCTCTCTGAAACGGTTTATGGTGCCCTCATCCTTGATAAGCGCAAGCTTATCGATAATAGTATGGGCATTTACCAGTTCAGAGCCGGAAAGGGCTGCTTTATACTGCTCATATTCGTAGTGTGTGAGGAATCCCTCGGGAAGGTAATTTGACATGCCGCTTTCTATACCGACTCTGCCCCTGCCGTTTTTCAAGAGTCTCTTGATGAAATCCGCTATCTGCTCTATCTGGTCTTGTCCCCCCATTGGGGCAAAACCGAGAACGTGGTCTTCGTCAAGCCACGAATCATCGGCAACACGCGCTGCGTCAATCACGAAAGTAAAGACGGTGGGCAGACCTTCTCCCGGAATTATAATATAGCTTCTCCAGGGACAGAAGGCATCGGTAACCCATGAAAGCGTGCGAAGCCTTGAACCCAGATAGACATCGATATTTTCTTCAGCCATGGCCTTCTGGATCTGTGTAAGTCTACCCGGAAAGTCAATGAAATAGGGATCATCCTGATTATTTATTGATGTAACCATAAGATCTCCTCCATCTTAGTAGTTGGCAGGTACCTGGGCAAAGACCTTATTCATGCGGTCGGCCAGCGAGGCGAGCTTCAGAGCCTTGACCATGTTTCCCCTCAGTTTGAGCTTTCCTCCCATAAGCGCCCTCTGCGATTTCATAATTCCCTGAGTTATCTTTGAAAATACTTCATAATCACCGGTGACATTGAACTCCGCCTCCGGCGGATCTCCCGTATCAACCTGAATCGAAGAGAAGTTTCCGTCGTCAATTTTGAAGTAGAGAAATCTGTTGTTACCATCGGGGCAATTTTTGTAAATGTAGGTTACGGAAGTGGTCAAAAGCTTCATTCTTTCGGGAGATATTTCTTCTTTGAGACGTTTTTCTATTTCGTCTCTCCATTCTGGACTCAGATAATTGACTTTCTCCATCATTACAATCCCCCTCTCTTAAATTCGAATACTGCCGTTCATTTTTCCATGAAAAAACCATAATAGCAAATAAACAATACCTGTTGGATATACATTGAAGGTATGGTAGAATATAAAAATCACACAGGCAGGTTGTACATTATTTGGAAGCAAAAAGCCATCAAGGCGATCCCGTCAAAAAAATAAGTTTTCCGGACAACAACAAGCTGAAGATACTACTGGGAGAATATGACGGAAATCGCAAGGTTGTTGAGAAACTGAGAGGGGTGAAACTTAACGCCAGGGGACACACCGTCTCTATATCGGGAGACACGCATGACTGCGATCTCGTCAAAAACCTTTTGTCCCAATTATATGGTATCATTGAAAAAGGCTACCCCGTCTATCCCGCTGATATAGATTATGCGCACAGGATACTTTCAAAAAACAGCTCCGCCAATCTTGAGTCGATCTTTCTTGATACTGTCTTTATATCGTCGAAAAAGAAAGTAATCACTCCCAAAAGCATGGCGCAGAAGTCTTACATAGATTCTATCAGAACATATGATATGGTTTTCGGTATAGGCCCTGCGGGAACAGGCAAGACCTATCTCGCTATGGCCATGGCTGTTGGGGCTCTGCTCGAAAAAAGGGTGAACAGGATAATACTTACAAGACCCGCTGTAGAGGCGGGAGAACGGCTTGGATTCCTCCCGGGCGACCTGTCTGAAAAGGTCAATCCCTACTTGAGACCTGTGTATGATGCTCTCTACGACATGATGGATTTCGAAAGGGTGTCCGCGCTGATAAGCAAGGGCATAATCGAAGTCGCTCCCCTCGCGTTCATGAGGGGAAGGACACTGAATGATGCTTTCGTAATCCTGGATGAGGCCCAGAATACCTCTTCGGAACAGATGAAGATGTTTCTCACGAGGCTCGGTTTCGGTTCAAAAACAGTCATAACCGGTGATGTAACTCAGACGGATCTTCCACCTGGTAAGATTTCGGGTCTGGTAGAAGTGGAGAGTCTTCTGAAAGGGGTGGAAGGGATCCACTTTGTTTACTTTTCAGAGATAGATGTGGTAAGACACCGTCTCGTTCAAGACATTATACGGGCATATAATCATCTTGACAGAAAGAAACTGACTACGGACGTTGAGTGATCGGCAAAAAATGAAGACAAATCCATGGCTATAAAAACCCCCAAAAAAAATGGAAAGAATAACGGGAACGCGGCAATCAAGTCTGTTCACAGGCTTATCAACGAAAATCTTTCCTGGAAGTGCGCCATAGCGTTTTCCATGGGCCTGATTCTGGCCATCATGCTTTATCCGCGAATTCTTCAGATGGCTCCTCCCGAATACAAAGTCGGATCGATTATTACAAAGGATATACAGGCAGATCGCGACTTCCTCGTGGTGGACAGAGCGGCCACGGAGCAGAAAAGGGTGGAAGCTGTCGAAAACACAAGACCTGTATACGATTATGACAGTGACATGCCCGCGAAGATTGAGACAGCCATATCGAAGGCATTTCTCGACATGGGGGAGAATGCAAAGGAAAAATCCAAATCGCCTGACAATGGGAAATTATCCGTCGAAAAGGCAAAGAAGACATTCGAAGATGTCTCGGGAATAACCCTTACAACCTCGGAATTTAAAGCACTTAACAAGAAGGGTTTTCCCATTGAGGTGTGTGGCGACATCGTAAAACTTGTTTATTATACCTATGGTAACAGATTGATCGGCAACAGGGATATTCTGAGTCTCCACAAAAATAAGGGCATAATAATACGTGATATAGAGAATCAGAAAGAAAGGGAACTGGATGACCTGTCTTCGATACTGGACACAGGGAAAATGAACTCTATCATACGTGAAAACGCAAAGGTGATATTCAAGACCAAAAAACCTGACAACATTGTAATATCACTTGCCCAAAAGGCTGTGAGCCCTAATCTCACATTTGCCAAAAACTCAACAGAAAAAAGAAAACAAACCGTTTCCGATGAGGCAAAACCTGTACTGTACGAACTTCAGAAGAACGAAATGATCATCCGGGAAGGCGAAAAAATAACTCCTGAGGATCTGGATGAGCTTGATGCATTTTATAAAGGACAAGAGGGAAACAAGTTTATAGATGCCTCTATATTTGCAGGCATATTTCTTACAATAGTGCTCCTGTCTGTTATTTTTTACCGCATGACCGGATCGCGATTCAAGCTATCAAAGACAGTGACTACTGACCTTTTATTCATGGGCATTGCGGTGATTCTCCAAGTGATTCTGGTAAAAGCGGGCATATTCATATGTGACTCTATAGATCTGACCCATAAATTTGCCACGGCATCCATCTGTGTTTACGCCATACCCTTTACTATCGGCACCATGCTTGTTGCAATCCTTATCGGCAGGAGTGAGGGCTTGATATTCTCAGTATTTTCTTCCCTCATGGTAGCTTTGCGCATTATATCATCCGTTGTGAACGGCGTTCGGCATTTTTCAAGACCGGCTTGCTGGTGGGTGTGGTTAATATGGGGACTATAGTCTGCCTTTCTCTGCTCTCCGGTAACCTCTTTGTGATTGAGACACCCTTGAATCTGGCAATGGGGCTCGCAGGGGGTATTTTATCGGGGTTTATTGTCTCCGGTCTTGTTCCTCTCTTTGAATCTCTCTTTGGCTATACCACAGACATAAAACTCCTGGAACTGGCCAACCTGAATCAACCGATATTCCAGGAGTTGCTCATGGTAGCTCCGGGAACATATCACCACAGCGTTATCGTGGCATCTCTGGTAGAGGCAGCCGCGGAAGAAATTGGCGCTAATTCTCTGCTGGCCAAGGTGAGCGCCTATTATCACGATATCGGAAAGATGAAAAAACCCCAGTATTTTATAGAAAACCAACCAAGTTGGAAGAACAGACATGACGATCTCTCTCCTCAGATGAGCAGTCTCGTTATTACTTCGCACGTCAAGGATGGATGCGAACTGGCAAAAAAACATAATCTGGGAAAAGCAATAGAGGATATTATAAAACAACACCACGGGACGGGCCTTGTGCGCTATTTCTATGAAAAAGCGAAAGAGGATAGCAAGGTTTCCGGTCAGTCAGTCCAGGAAAACGATTTTCGATATCCCGGTCCAAAGCCTCAGAATAAAGAAGCCGGGCTTGTCCTTCTCGGAGATATTGTGGAGGCCTCCTCAAGGACATTAACAAATCCAACTCCCGCAAGGATAAGAAATCTCGTTAACAGCAGGATAAAGCAGGTAATGGAAGAAGGACAATTCGACGAATCCGACCTTACCTTCCGCGACCTGAAAAAAATTGCCGAAACATTTACCCGGATACTCACCGGCATATTCCATAGCCGGGTAGAGTATAAGCAACCTTCTAAATAAATCCTATGAGAATTCTGGCAACCAATAAACAAACCGTGATTGATGTAGATCTTCCGCGAATCAAACACTCATCAGACAAGATTCTGAGAATCCTTGAAAATGAAGACAGTGAAATCAGCCTGACTTTTGTGGATGATGCAGGCATAACCGAGATAAACAGACAGTACCTGGGCAGAGACTATCCCACAAATGTCATAGCGTTTTCCATGAATGAGGGGGAATTCGGAGATGTCAATCCCAATATCCTCGGGGACATTATAATATCCACAGAAACGGCTCTCAGAGACGCAGAGGCCGGAGGTCTTTCCCTTGAAGACGAGCTTGATTACCTGATAATTCACGGCGTTCTTCACCTCCTGGGATACGATCATGAGCTACCAGGAGAAGCCAAAAAAATGAGAGAAAAAGAAAAAGAGATCTTTTTTGCGCTGAAGAAATATCATATAGAATAGGGGTAACCGTCTTCAGTCTTTAAATCCTTAGCTTTCTGACCTATCTTACTATTACCAGTTGTCCCGGATGAATAAGGGTATTCTTGGCGAAGCTATTCAGCTTAAGGAGCCTGTCGAGACTTATACCTTTTTTTAGAGCTATTGAGGACAGGGTGTCTCCCTTCTCTACGACGCAGGTCTTCGCTGATACGGCGTTATCCCCCGCGGAACTGCTTCTTATCCTGATGACCTGTCCTATGGTAAGATTATTTTGCCGTAAACCGTTTAACCTTTTTATCTCTGAGACGGTTGTACTGAAGCGTCTTGCGATGAGCCAGAGAGAATCCCCCTTCTTTACCCTGTATGCCGCTACGCCTCCTTCTTTAAGCGCGGGTTTACGCGGGCTTTTAGAATAGACATAGCCCCGGGACGGTATCTTCAACCACTTGCCCGCTCTGATGCTGTGTTTGCTGGTAAGGCGATTAGCCGCTATTATAGCATTCACCGAACTTTTGTATTTCCTTGAAAGAACGGACAGTGTATCACCTTTTTTTACCTTGTATCTTATATACTTTGCGCCGCCCGGTCTTTTTGCCTTCGGAATATTATTTATAATCAAGGCGAACTCTTTCTTCATTCCGGACGGTATCTTCAGATCATATGTATTCGGGGTCGTTTTATACCTGAGTTCCGGGTTGAGGAAATTTAATGTTTTTTCCGATGCATGGAGCCCCTTTGCCACATCCCTGAGCCTGACACTTTTTTCTGTCTTAACAGTGTCAAAAGGCAGGGGTTTTTCCTGTTCCCTATTCAGGTCTATGCCATACTTCTCAGGATCCTTGAAAATTTGCAGCGTCGCGAGGAAACGCGGTACGTAATTTGATGTCTCCGTGGGAAGCTGGTGATAGAGATCCCAGAAATTGTCAAGGTAATTGACATGTTGCCTTGATATTGTCCTGAGTACCCTTCCCTCTCCACAGTTGTACGCGGCTAGGACTGTTAACCAGTCCCCGAATATCCCGTGGAGCTCCTTCAGATAGGCTATGGCGGCCTTGGTGGATTTCTCGGGGTCCATACGTTCATCAATCCAGTGATCACGTTTGAGCCCGTACATATACCCGGTTGAAGGTATTATCTGCCAAAGGCCAAGAGCCCGCGCCTTTGAAAGAGCTCTTATCTTGAATCCGCTTTCAACAAGTGGAAGCCATGAGAGTTCTTCCGGCAGTCCCGCCTCTCTCAGTTGTTTCAGTATCATCGGACGGTATCTACCCGAGCGCTTGTATGATGAGATAAAGAATTTACGTTCAGAACCCTGAAAACGTCTTATTGCCTTTTTTACATCGTCATTTATAATAAGCGGTATCTCACTCTGGTAACCCGCTACGACATTGCTTCTCGATGCATAGATTTCAACGATCTTCTTCGCTATCATGACGCGAAGATCATCTTTCTGCCAGGCAATCTCCGGGTCACCATTTATATCCAGCAGAAGATAATAGGCCTCATCAAGCAGCTTCAGAGCCTTCTCAATCTCCCCTTTTTCCCAGAGAAGTTGGGCCTGACCCAGAAAATCGAGGGCCTCATCCATGATTGCCTGTTTGTTGTTCTGACCGTGGTTTTTTTCATTCGGCCCTGCCTGCCCGGAGGCGTTTACTGCTGCGGAATTTTCCCCTGCGGATGCATCCGGGTCGCGTTCCTCTGAAAGGTCTTCCTCGACAAGTCCGGCTTCATGATTATTCTGAGACACCTGTGAAGATTTAATTATATGTTCCGCAGGAACTTTCGCTCTTCCCGAACCTGGATAGGGTGAAAAGATGGAACCGTGCGGCGGAATACATGAAGACAGAAATATAACCAGAAAGGCTGTTATCATCAGCCTCTTTGAAGCGAACATAGAGTAAAGCTCCCAGGGGAACCGTTTTGAATATGAGCTCCCTTTGTTTTGTGTCCATTTCTAGACTGTTTCATCGGAAAATGCAAACAATAAAAGTCTGTCATAACAGACCCTGATCAACTCATCAGATATGCTTCTATAAAATTGTCTATATCGCCATCCAATACCTTCTCTACATTTCCCACTTCCATGTTTGTTCTGTGGTCCTTGATCATCTTGTAGGGATGAAGGATATATGAACGTATTTGACTTCCCCATGCTATTTTCTTTTTTGTCTTGTTGAATTCGTCCAGCTTCTCAGCCTTTTTGCGAAGTTCCACTTCATAGAGCCTTGATTTCAACACCTTTATGGCCATAGCCCTGTTCTTGTGCTGAGATCTCTCGTTCTGGCATTGAACAACAATTCCTGTAGGTATATGCGTAATCCTGACAGCGGAATCGGTCTTATTTACATGTTGCCCCCCGGCTCCGCTGGCTCTGTAGGTATCCACCCGCAAGTCATTTTCATTGATTTCTACATCTATGTCACCCGACACCTCTGGGTATACAAAGACCGACGCGAACGACGTGTGTCTCCTCCCGCCGGCATCAAAAGGGGATATGCGCACAAGCCTGTGTATTCCGACCTCCGCCTTAGAGTATCCATAGGCGTACTCGCCTTCCACTGTTATGGTTACACTTTTAACTCCGGCCTCATCACCGGGTTGAAGATCAACAATCTTCGTTTCGAAACCCTTCCTCTCGGACCATCTCAGATACATACGCAGGAGCATCTGTGCCCAGTCCTGCGCCTCTGTGCCGCCGGCTCCGGCATGAATCGTTATAATAGCATTGCCCGGGTCTTCTTCCCTGCCCAGCATCATTCTGAATTCGTTATTCCTGACAGAAGATTCGAGATCGGCAGCATCTTTTTCTATTTCTTCGAGTACGCCTTTATCATTTTCATCACGCGCCATCTCAAAGAGCATTTCCAGATCCTGAAGGGAATTGGTCAGATTTTTACATCTGCAGAGCATATCTTCCACCCTGCTCTTTTCTTTCAATATGTTCCTGGCAGTTTCCGGGTCATTCCAGAAGCCCTCTTTGAGGATTTGTTTCTCCAGTTGATCCATCTTTTCTTCATTGACATCTATGTCAAAGGCAACCTCTGAGGTTGTCTATTCTCTTCCTCAGATCTTTTATCTTTTCGGAAATGTCTGCAATCATCCCTTCTTCCTCCTCAACGAAATTAAAAAGTCAATTAACAGAAACGTAATACAAGAACAAGCAAATACGTTGCCATATCTTGAATAAAATGTATTTTGCCGGGTGAATTTTATCGAGCCGCGCAGAGCCGTCCTTTCAAACAGATTTGTTCTGGATACAATTTTCCCTGTCGGGTCCACTATGGCGCTTATCCCGGTATTTGCGGCCCTTATCAGATATGTGCGATTTTCTATCGCTCTGAAAGCTGCCATGGTCAGGTGCTGATAGGGAGCTGATGTGTTTCCATACCATGCATCATTGGTTATATTGACAAGAAGCTCCGCCCCTTTCAGACAATACTCACGACTGATTTCAGGAAATATCCCCTCATAACAGATAAGGATGCCTATCTTTCTGCCACCCATTGGAAACGGCATGATTTCTCCGCCGGGTGTAAAATCTCCGGCGCCTTCAACCAGTTTGTCGATAAAGAAGAGTATATTGTGCAGCGGAACATATTCGCCAAAAGGAACCAGGTGCACTTTATCGTATCTTCCGGAAACAATGCCTTTCGGAGATAGAAGATAAGCGCTGTTACGAAAGGAGATTTTCCCCTTTTCCCTCGCGTAGCCCAGAGATCCGAACAGAAGCCAGGAGTTTGTCTCCCTTGCCGTATTTATTATATCTCTGGACCTGTCATCATAGTTCTGGAAACAGAATGGTACAGCCGTTTCCGGCCACACAATCAATGACACACCTAGCTTCGAAGCATCGACTGACATATCTCTGTATATATTCATCGTGTCTGTCTGGTACTTCTGACTCCACTTTACGGATTGGTCAATATTCCCCTGAATAAGCGAGACATCAATGGAATCAAAGTGTTCTATAGTATTCTTCAAGTTATCCATACGGTAAATTCCGTAGCAGAAGACCAGCAACAGGAGACCAAGCCCGATAACAATTTCAGACAGGAACCTCCTCTTTTCACTGCCGGATGAGAAAAACGAACCGCTGATACAGTCATAAACAATGCAGTTCAGAAGCACTATCAGAAATGTTATCCCGTAGACTCCTGTAATGTCTCCAACCTGTATCATGGAAAGGTATCCATGTTGTGAATAAGCAAGATCTTCCCATGGAAATCCGGAAAAAAGATGGGCCTTCACATAGTCGAGAGATACCCAGAGAAAAGGAGCTATTATTACTCCCCTTATCCCCCTCTTCCTGAAATAGACAACACCCGCACAGAAGAGTGCTGGATAGAGACTCAGGTAAATGGCCAGGAGAAGCATGACCGAAACGCCGGCATAGAAAGGAAGGTGGCCATAATGTACAACAACAAATACAACCCAGTATATCAGGCCTGTGTTATACACCAGTCCGGTGATAAATCCTGTCCGGAATGCACCCGGAAGATCTGTATCCTTTATGGCATACAGAAGCGGTACAAGAGCTACCCAGGCGAGAAAGCCCATATCCGCTTTGGGAAAGGACAGAAAGATAAGCAGTCCGGAGACTAGAGAGAGTAACAGAGTTTTTTTATTCATTGCCTTTGCGCGTCTTTTCTTTTTTGTTACCGACCTGCAGAATCGTCTCTCCGGCTCCTTTTATCCTTACTTTCTTTATACTCCTTTCATCGGCTGCTTCTATTGAGATTTTCAGGTTTTCATATGTAAGGGTTTCTCCAACAACGGGAATCTTCTTGATAAGATAAAATATAAATCCTCCCAGTGTTTCAAACTGCCCTTCCGGAACTTCTATGCCGAAATACTCTTCGAAGTCCTCTATCTCGACCCTGCTGTCCACAAGAATATCGCCACCGGGAAGTTTTGTGAAGGGGTTTTCCTCGATGTCGTGTTCGTCCTGAATCTCACCGACTATTTCTTCTATCAGGTCTTCTAATGTTACAAGACCGGAGGTTCCACCATATTCATCAATAACTATGGCCATATGTGATTTTTTTTCTTTAAGTTCGTGCAAGAGAAGGTGAATATTCTTGGTCTCCGGGATGTAATATGTCTTTCTGAGGATAGAGATAATATCTCCCCCCTGGAATGGTTTCGACCAGAATCTCAACAGATCCTTCACATTCAATATCCCCGCAATATTATCAATGTTTTCATTGTAATAGGGCATTCTTGTATGCCCATGTTTCAGGGTAAGGGTGAGTATATCCTCTATTGTAGAGTTGTCGTTCACGGCAACTATCTCTGTTCTGGGCACCATTACTTCCCGGGCCACAGTCTCACGCAATTCAAGAATACTCTGGATCATCTCACCAGACTGCCTGTCAATGAGACCGTCTTTCTCACCTGCATTGATAATAGATTGTATTTTCCCTTCCAGCAAAGTCAGGCTTTTTCTTCTGACCGCATTTGGAAAGAGTGTGCCGATCCACTTTTTGATTTTTTCCGGAAAAATGTTTCATCCCCTTATTCGGTTGATATTCAGAAATAACAAGAAACGCGCCCTTACAATCCTCTCAAATATTCAGGCCTGAGCATCTTCCTGTTTGAAGATTTGATGACGTGTTGTATCAATTCCACTGTTTCACCCTTTTCCTGAGGCATCCTGGCGCGTATCGGCAGGTAGTTTGAGGCATGATTGGAGGTAAAAAAGCAGTTTGTAAAATCAGAATTCGCCACCATAATTCCCAGCTCCTCAAGAAATCCAAACTTGTCAGGCAATTCGAATCTTCCCGACATCTGTTCTTCATGTAAAACGGTACCCGGAACCACCATAACGGTGAGTGCTCCCACATAATCCGGATCCATCTCCGTCAACACTCTGGCCGTATCCAGGGCATGCTCCGTGCTCTTTGCCCTTCCGCCGATTCCCAGAAGCACAGTAACTGAAAGTGTTATACCGGCCGCTTTGATCTTTTGTCCCGCTTCCACCATCTGGCGGGCACTTGCACCTTTTTGTATCTTTTCGAGAATCTCATCGTTACCTGTTTCCACGCCCAGATAAACTATTTTTACACCCAGATTTCTTAATTCCAGAAGCTCTTCGGGTGTCTTACGCAGAATGCTCTTTGCATTTGCGTAAAGCCCAATCCTTTTTACACCCTTTATATTTCTGTTAATGGACTCAAGGACAGGCACCAGCTTTCTCATGGGCATAATCAGCACATCACCATCACAGAGAAAAACCCTTTCGATATAACCATATCCGGATGCCTCCAGTATATCCTCCTCAATCTCGTCAAATGCCTTGATCCTGAACTTTTCTCCCTTATAGGTCGGACAGAACGTACACTTGTTATGCGAACATCCGACGGTCACCTGCAACAGGAGGCTTCCTGCCTCGCTCGGAGGTCTTATTACCATTCCTTCATATTTCATTATTGTTTCTTGTATTCCTCCCGCAAGTATAATGGGTGCATAAACTTTGCAAGGCCGATGACCGATAATGTATTGCTTCTATAATAGGGCCGCTGAAAAGGCAAGTTGCAAAAGCAGAAGGCGCTTTTATGATCACCTGCTTTTTACCTGTTAAATAGCCAAAAATCATGCAATTTTAAAAAGAGTTGAAACATTTTTTCCTTGACGAGTAATGCAACACGGTATAGAGCTCTATATATTGGCGCTGTTGAAAAAAAGGGGACAGGCTACTTTAAGTTGCTGTGTTTGAGTAGTTCTGTCCCCCGACTGTTTCAAGGAAGGAAGACGTATATCTGTGATTAAACCTCTGAACGATCTGAATCCGGGAGAAAGCGGAATCGTGCGTGAAATAAAGGGTGGACAGGGATTGATCAACCGCCTTAACGCTTTGGGAATCATAACCGGGAAAAAAATAACGAAAATAGATTCGATGCTTATGCGTGGGCCCACTACTATCCGGGTAAACAGAACAAAAATAGCTATAGGTTTCGGTATGGCCGGCAAGATATTTATCGAGGTGAATAAACGGACATGATAAAGATCCTGCTCATGGGCAATCCCAATGTCGGCAAGAGTGTCATCTTTTCCCGGCTCACAGGAGTGCGTGTAGTCGCTTCCAATTATCCAGGGACTACTGTCAGCTATACAAGCGGGTTCATGAAGATAGACGGCAGGCAGGTTGAGATTATTGATGTACCCGGCACCTATACCCTTGAACCAACATGTGAAGCGGAGAAAATTGCCTCTGAAATGCTCAAGACGGGCGATATTGTAATAAATGTCGTTGACGCAACAAACCTCGAGAGGAATCTTTACCTGACACTGCAATTGATGGAAATGAAGATTCCAATGATAATCGCACTGAATATGTGGGATGACACAAAACACCGGGGAGTGGACATTAATCTCGAAGAGTTAAGAAAGATTCTGGGGATACCTGTTATTCCCACATCAGGTCTGACCGGTCAGGGAATAAAGGAACTTGTAACAAATATTCCTGAAGCCGTACCCCCCTCTTCTCCGACAAGAAGCCGCAATGAACGCTGGGCCTTTGTAGGTAATATAATAGATCGGGTACAACAGATATCACACAGACATCACAGATGGTTTGAACGTCTGGAAGACGCAAGCGTAAAACCCAGAACAGGTATAGTTATAGCCGCAGCAGTACTGGTATGCTCCTTTATGGTGATACGCTTCATAGGCGAATCATTAATAAGCTATCTGTTTGATCCAATATTTAATTCCCTCTGGTTACCGGCATTGATGAAGTTGAGCGCGTTTATGGGAAATAGCGGTCTGCTGCACGATGTTATAGTAGGCAAACTGATTAATGGTGAAATCAACTTTGTCGAATCCTTCGGATTGCTGAGCAGCGGGCTCTATGTGCCCTTTGGCATGGTACTCCCATACATCATATCATTTTATCTTATCCTTGGGATTCTTGAAGACATTGGTTATCTTCCACGTCTGGCGGTACTTCTGGACACCACAATGCATAAAATCGGGCTGCACGGTTTCGCGATCATACCTACCCTGCTGGGATTGGGGTGCAATGTGCCGGCAGTAATGGCAACTCGTGTGCTTGAAAGCAAGAGGGAGCGGTTCATAGCGGCAACGCTGGTATGCATAGCCATACCATGTGCTTCCGCCCAGGCAATGATCTTCGGCCTGGTTGGAAAATACGGCGGACAACATGTGGCGATTGTTTATGTAACGCTGTTTCTGGTGTGGATAATCCTGGGTGTCCTTCTCAATCGTTTATTAAAGGGATTCAGCCCCGAACTCCTCATCGAAATCCCCCCCTACCGTGTTCCGCCATGGGGTACGATCATACAGAAGCTGTGGGGAAGAATACGCGGCTTTCTCATAGAGGCCGTTCCAATAATATTAGCGGCCGTGCTGGTTATAAACATACTTTTTGTCTTTGGAATATTCGATTATATAGCTGGTTTTACGGCGCCTGTAATAAAAGGTGTACTGGGACTGCCAGAAGAATCAGTGACGGCAATTATTATAGGATTACTCCGTAAGGACGCCGCTCTCGGAATGCTGGCATTATCTCCAATGACGGCCAAACAAATGGTTGTAGGCAGCGTTGTCCTGACCATGTCTTTCCCCTGCGTTGCCACGATTATTGTCCTGTTCAGAGAATTGGGGCTGAAAGACTTCATGAAATCGACCGCCATAATGCTCACGTCGGCTCTGGCAGTCGGGGGAATATTGAATGTGATTCTTTAAGTATAAGGGCTAACAATACTATATGCCAAGGAAAAATGAAGGCATATGAGTCCTGCAGTTATGTGCCCTCGCTCTTCCTTTTTTTTCCTCCCTCCCTTTTTGCCTTTTCCCCGGTATCCGGCAGGTTTTCAGAAATATCTTTCTGCTTTCTCAGGTCCTCAATCTTCCGAAGGGAACGCTCAAGCTGGTTGCGGCGAGTCGAAGTGAGGTTGTTAAACTCATTCTGCGCTTCTTCGATCCTTTTTCCCATTTTGTCAAATGAACTTACAAAGGCATCCCACTGTTTATTGAATGCCCCGAGTAGGAACATGATCTCTGACGCCGTTTTTTCCAGGTTAAAATTATCCACAGCCTGTCTGATTATAGCCAAAATGGCGTAAAGAGTGATCGGCGAGCATAATATCACCTTGTTTCTTAGCGCATCGTCCATAAGTGATGTATCGTTTTCATTCATGAATGCATATATCTGTTCATTCGGGATAAAGACAAGCACGTAGTCTACAGTGTTCTCTTCAGGATTTATATAGTCTCTTGTTAGCACTTCCCCTACCCGGTTCCTTACATCCTTCAGAAACTGGTTCTTATATGAATCTCTCTCCGATTCCGCTTCAGCTTCAATATATCGCAGGTAGTTATCCATCGGAAATTTCACGTCCATATTAACCTTGAGGCCATGAGGTAGCAAAAACGTATAATCGGGGCGTTTTCCCACAGTTTCCAGAACCTTCTGCTTCTGATAATTGATGCCTTCTATGAATCCGGCCAGTCTCAGCACATCTTCAGCCATTCTCTCACCCCACTGCCCCCGTGCTTTCGTGTTTGACAGCGCCATCTGCAGTTGGGTTGTGGTTTCCTGGAGTTTCATAGTCTGTGTGGCGGTTGATTCCAACTGGCTGGATAATTGTCCGAATTTCTTCTCCCTGTCCTTTTCCAGCTCCGTCACAAGACCCCGGACTTTTAGCAGATCCTCCTTCATGACTGCAAGGGTCTGGTCGATAAGATTCTTTTTTCCATCAAGATCCTTCTCACCGGCCTGAGTTTGTTTAGAGAGCGTTTCATTGGCAAGTTTTAGAAAGTCTTCCGTATTCTTTGACAATGCGTTCAGTGAAAGTGTGCCAAAGGATTCCCTGACCCTGTCCAGCAATGAATCGACATCCTTGATTTTCCTGGATTCAGCTTGTTCAACCGCCTCACGCGCGATTTTTTCCGCGTCCCTCTTCCTCATCCAGTTGAGCGAGAGCATAATAACAATCCCGGAAACAACACCAATAATAAAAACCAGCAGATATTCCATGATATAACCAGACCTCCGAAACTACCCATTTCACAGACATTAATAATTAGACAGGATGCAACCGTTCACGGTTGTCAGTTAACAGTTAACTATGCAACTGTTGGCTTTGCTCATTGTTGCAGCCACTTTTTCTTGCTCTTAACCTTCATAAACCCTCACTGCAAGCAGCATTATGATTAAGAGGAAACTGCACAACTGACAGAAACAGTGAACTAGGCCCAACGACCGAAGCATGCTGGATATTGATTTCAATTCTCTGTTTTTTCAACCGTGAACCGATAATTGCAAACTGTCATCGGTTCTTATTATCATAATAAGATGGCAGATCAAAACAAATCTAAAAATGATCACAAAATACCCTGTTTCGACAATTATGTCGATTTCTACTCAAAGACTACACATACGCGAACCTACTGTTTTTACGTCATTTTCACCTGAACTTCGGTTTATTTCGACATTTTGTTCCTCTATTCAAAGTAGGTATCGTATCGATTACAGAACTTCCTATAGCAAATGCGATTGTATTCCGAGTGGTTAGGGTGATTCCAGGTCTTCTGGCACGCAAATAATCAAACCTCCTCCGATTCGAGCTTAAACCCTGTAAGGCCGGTTAAGTCGCAATCCGAACTTAACCGGCGAATACCCCTCCCCGGGAAGGTAAAAACCTTCCCGGTTTTTTTTCAACACATCTCCTAATATACTGCTCCTCTAAGTAAAAAGCTGAAATCACAACATGATATCCTGTATGACATTGAACCTGGAGGAGATTCACTTCCGGTGAAATACCCGGAGAACTGTAAAAACAGTCTCGCATTTTCCCCATCTATCTGTTAGAAAGTGCCCATCCGGGAATGAGTTTTCGAGAGACAGGCGTTAATTGTGTGGGAAAGCCACTTCTGAATGCAAATCTGAAGAATTCCCGTAAAGGATGGATGCATATGAGGATACCAACGCGGCAAGAATGTTATCATATCATGTATAGCATGAAGATGATGGACCATATCGTGGCCCATTCCCTTCAGGTTTGCCGCATAGCCATGTTCCTCGCGGATTCCTTTGAGGCAGATCTCAATCCAGATCTTGTCGAGGCAGCCGCATTGCTGCACGATATAACTAAAACAAGAAGCATAGAGACTCATGAAAATCACGCACAGACCGGGAAACAGCTTCTCATAAGTCTGAATTATCCGGAAGTTGGAAGCATCGTTGGACAACATGTCCTTCTGGATAAATATTTCTCCTCCGACAACCCGACAGAGGCAGATGTGGTTAATTACGCGGACAAACGGGTGATTCACGACAAAGTGGCAACCCTCACACAGCGGATGAGTTATATTATGGAGAGATACGGGATAGAACCAAAACGCAGGGTATATATACAAATGCTCTGGGAAAAAACAGAGGACCTGGAAGAACACCTTTTTCGTTTCTGTTCCTTTTCTCCTACAGATATGGAAGATCTTCTCGGGCCTGACAATTGTTCCTCAGAATTTTCAGACTACAGCAGGATAAATAGTGTGGGTGTAACCAGCGCGCGGTGATAGGTAATTTCTATATAATGCATAACAGATTTTTTACACCTGCCATCACACCCACGTTGAAGACTGATATTTCCCCGTTTTATTCTTGATGCAACCGTACTTGATAAATAAAATCTATTTTACACTAAGCCCCTTCTATTATATAATAAAAAGTAATCCCAAGAAGAAAAGGATAACCAGTTGATTTATGGGTAACTATTTTAAAGAAGCCTCTGAAAAAATTTATTGTGATGCAAAGAAAGATGGCAGACTCATAGAGGGTAAAACCCTTGATGAATATAAGGAGATTGCCATACAGCAGGAAGGGGTTATTCAGACCAATCTGGGTTCTGTTGCCGCAGATTCAGAGCCAATGTCTCGTTCGGCACCCCATACCAGGAATAACGTCGACACTCCCTTCGGGGAGGAAGAAGAAACCCTTGCAACTCAGGCTATCGAATGTCTCAGCCAAGAAAAGCTCGTCTGCCTGGATACCATCGTAGGGGATGGGAGAGACGGGGTAACTGCACGCTTCATTATGCCTGATGCCTATGCCCAGATTGCCTATGGAGTAAAACTTCTTTTTGAGGATACTCCGGCGGCACGGGTGGTGGAAAACCCGACTTATACAATCATCTTTTTTTCGGATGATGCCTTCGAACCGAACAAGTTTAAGAAGTTGATTGACAAAGACGTGGCAATTCGTCTCTGGATGGGTGATAAGAGAGGGGATCAGATAAAGATCTGCCGGAACAGTACGTATGTCGGTGAAGCCAAGAAGGGTATTTTCCAGTTCGAAAGCTGGCGGGTGAAAGAGATCGATAAGCTGGGGGTCTTCCTGCATAGCGGGGCAAGAGTGGATCATCTCTGGATTTACGATCTTGAGACGGAAAGGCCGGAATTACAGGAAAGGGTGGCGGGTGTTTCGGGCCTTACTGCCACCGGTAAGACCACTACACTCTGTCGTAAACTGGCCAAACTTCCTAAGGAAACATCTGAAATGATAGGTGATGATGGAGGTACCCTTGGTTTTGACGGAAGTTATGCGGCCTTCGAGCAGGGTGGTCTCTATATCAAAACGGAAGGCCTTGACGAAAGTCAGCCGGAAATTTTACGTGCTGTCCTGTCTCCCGATACTTTTCTTGAAAATGTAGCGATTTCGCGTTATCCCTACATACCTGATTTCAAAGATGTCAGTAAAACGGGTAACGGCAGGGCCGTTATCCGGCGGGATAATATAGGACTTGCCAGTAAAAGCCTGAGGGTTGACAGGATAGACTATATCTTCATATTAACAAGAAATCCCCTGGCCAATGTTATAGCCCGGCTGACTCCCGAACAGGCAACCATGCAGTTCATATACGGCGAATCGATTGAGAGCACAGGTGGTGATCCTGATCAGGCGGGTAAATTTAAGCGGGTCTTTTTCCTCGATCCCTTTATCACGGGAGACCGACTGGAGCATACCAAGCTGTTTTACAATATCATTAAAAAAAATCGTATCAGGTGCTACCTGGCAAATACAGGGACTATTGGCGAAAATGAGGAGAAAGTTACGCTGAGGCAGTCTCTTTCATCATACAGTGATATATTGCGGATTCAACTGCGATTCGGCTCTGAACCGGACCATCTCGGTTATCACCATCCCATAAAAAGTGACAGGGCGAATATGGATTACATGACCGCTTATCCCAAGTTCCATGATAAAGAATTGTTGAAAAGAAAGGTCAGGGATTTCTTAAAAGGCCGTCAGATGTTTTTAGAGGGGTTCGAAGCAGAGTGGGGGCCTATTCCCGACAACATAAGAGAGTCTCTGCCTTACCGGCCTGATCAAATTGATTTTTCTTTCCTTGAAAAAGAGCCTCTGGGACACATTGAATAACTGTCATAAAAAGAGAGGACCATGACGATGAAAATAGCCATTTTGACAGGAGGAGGAGATTGCCCCGGTCTGAACGGGACAATCAAGTGGATAACGAAAACTGCCCTTGATCCCAAGCTTGTTGCTAAACGTTCTGTAACCTTTGATGTTCTGGGAATCATGGACGGATGGAAAGGGTTGGTAGAGATCGATCCTGATGATCCAGAAAGTCGCGCCCGGCATCTCAAGTACCTGGATGAAGATGTTGTCCGAACATGGGATCGTTATGGCGGCACAAACCTGGGGACATCGCGCACAAATCCCTTTAACCCAAAAAATGATCGATCGGAAAAACTGATTGACAACATAAAAAAACTTGGGATCGATGTAATAGTTACGATTGGAGGTGACGATACCCTGGGTATTGCCCATAAATTGCATACGCTGGGCATTAAGACTGTTGGTATTCCAAAGACCATTGATAATGACCTGGCCGGGACAGACTATTCGCTTGGTTATGATACGGCCGTAAACGTCATTATGGAGGAGATCGATCGTCTGCGGACGACCGCGGGATCTCACAGCCGCATCTTTGTCGTTGAGACGATGGGAAGACATGCAGGCTGGCTTGCCCTTCATGGGGGTGAGTGCAGCGGCGCATATATTATCCTGATACCTGAGTATCCTTTTGATATGAATCGTGTCTGTGAGCTGCTGCAGGAACGGGAAGGGATGGAGATCCGCTACAGTATAGTCGTTGTATCTGAAGGGGCAAAACCAAGGGGAAAGGAAGAAATTGTCAAAGACACCAAAGTTGATGATTTTGGACATCTGTCCCTCGGTGGAATCGCAAGCTATGTAGCCGATGAAATCGAAAATAGGACAGGCTTTGAGACACGCCATCTTATCTTAAGTCACCTGCAGAGAGGAGGGGCACCATCGGCACACGATCGTCTCATGGCAAGATGGTTTGGCATCGCGGCGATTGATATGATCATTAACGAAGATTTCGGCCGTATGGTGAGCCTCGTGCGGGGAGAAATTACAAGCATCCCTCTCAAAGAAGCAGTGGCAGAAGGACTGAAAGTCGTCAACATAGACAAATATTATGACATCGAAAGATACAATGGACGCAGATCCATCCTTTAATCCATAGATTTCACAGATTACGCTACATAATTAGGAATTCAAAATTCAACTTTCTTCGCTCAAAATCATATTACATTAACAGTCACGCTCAAAATTCTTGACAAAATCAGGGCAAGGGCATAGACAGACAACGTCTGCATGGAAATTTCCGGCAGCATTTAATCTGAGCGAAACTTATGACCATAAAAACAAAAAAGGGCCGGATAGTAATCGACAGTAAACTATGCAAGGGATGTTATCTCTGCGTGTCGGTGTGTCCGAACGAACTTATTGTCATCTCCACTGAATCAAACGAAAAGGGGTATCATCCCGCCGAATTCACGGAAACAAAGGACGGGGAAGATCGCAAACGCACAGGCTGTGCCATGTGCGCAGTTATCTGCCCTGATATCGCAATAGAGGTCTATCGTGGATAAAAAGCTGTTAATGAGGGGGAGCCAGGTAATCGGTGAGGCAGCCATACGCGCCGGATGCCGATTTTACGCAGGCTATCCCATAACACCGCAGAATGAGCTTCCTGAATTCATGTCCGGCGCAATGGCCGGACTGGAAGACGGCACCTTTATCCAGGCCGAAAGCGAACTCGCCGCGATCAATATGGTGCTCGGGGCATCCATGGCGGGAGCGAGGGCAATGACCAGTTCATCCAGCCCGGGTATAAGCCTCAAGCAGGAGGGTATATCATTTCTGGCGGCATCGGAACTTCCCCCACCAGAGGTGGAGGACACGGAGACTATCGTACTATAGTTCTGGCCCCGGCCTATGGCCAGGAGTTGGCCGATCTTACAAGAAAAGCTTTTGAATATGCGGACAGATACCGGACACCTGTTATGATACTGGCCGACGGTATGATGAGTCAGATGATGGAACCTGTTATCTTTCCTGACCCCATCAATCTCAGTGAACCGCCCTCCAAACCGTGGGTACTGAATGGAGCAAAGGGAAGACCAGGCAGAATAATCAAGTCACTGATCCTGAACGCGGTGGCAATGGAAGAACATAACTGGAAGCTCGCAAGAAAGTATGAAATTATCTCCAGGGAGATCGCATGCGAGGAAACCTATATGACTGAAGATGCCAGACTTGTGGTTGTAGCTCACGGGACTGCCGCAAGAATAGCCAAGGGCGGCATAAAGAGGGCGCGTGAAATGGGACTTAAAGTGGGTCTTTTAAGGCCTGTCACCCTGTGGCCCTTTCCTGATCACGCCATCAGGGAAATGAGCAGATTAACCAAGGAGTTCCTCGTCTTTGAGATGAATACGGGACAGATGCTGGAAGATGTAAAACTATCTCTGGAGGGAAGAAGTAACGTACACTTCTATGGACGACCCGGGGGGATTATTCCCACGCCTGATGAAATAGGCAGAGCGATAAGCAGACTGTATTACCGCCGGCATCTGGAAGAGGATTGATAAATGGAAAAGGTTGTCTTTAAAAGACCGAAATATATGAAGGAGGTGCCGTTCCACTACTGTTCGGGGTGTGGGCACAGTATAATTCACCGATTAATGGCCGAAGTCATAGAAGAGCTTGACATAGGAGAAAAAACAATAGGTGTCCCACCGGCTGGTTGCGCGGTACTGGCCTATGACTACTTTGACACAGACATGGGAGAAGCTCCCCACGGAAGGGGCGCGGCAGTGGCCACCGGAATAAAACGCACTCTTCCGGACAGGATCGTGTTTTCCTATCAGGGTGACGGGGATATCGCTGCCATCGGAACCGCTGAAACTATCCATGCCGCAAACAGAGGTGAAAATATTACCGTTATTTTCGTCAACAACAGTTGTTACGGCATGACGGGCGGGCAGATGGCTCCCACAACCCTGCTCGACCAGAATTCCACCACCACGCCGGGTGGTCGTGACAAAAATCGTGACGGGGCTCCTATCGATTTGAGCGAAATGCTGGCAATAACCAAGGGAGCCGTCTATATAGAACGGACAGCGGTAAATTCCATAAAAAACATAAGAAAAACCAAAAAGGCTATCACGAAGGCCTTCAAGGTACAGATGGCAGGCCTGGGGTTCTCGCTCGTCGAGATTCTTTCACCCTGCCCTACCAACTGGAAGATGACTCCGATAGACGCCTGCAGGTGGATCGATGAAGATGTTGTGCAGACCTTTCCCCTTAAGGTCATAAAGGACGAAACAGATTAAAGAGGGTTGGCTTTTATGAAAAAAACTGTCTTTTCGGGATTTGGAGGACAGGGTGTCCTGATGATGGGTTATGTCTTTGCGGTGGCGGCAATGCGTGACGGCAGAGAGGTAACCTACCTCCCTGCATACGGCGCGGAGATGCGTGGAGGCACGGCAAATTGCACGGTTGTTGTGTCGGATGAAGAGATATTTTCTCCTGTAGCGTCTTCTCCCGATTTCGCGGTGATCATGAATAAGCCTTCCCTGCTGAAGTATGAAGGCGTAATGAGAGAAGGCGGTGTTATCCTCCTCAATTCAAATCACGTGGACAGAGGGCTGACAAGAGACGATCTGACTGCTATAAGGATACCAGCCATCGACATCGCGAAAAAGCTGGGCAATGAACGCATCGCAAATATGATTATGCTGGGGGCATTTGTGGCCCATACAAATATAACATCTCTTGATTCAATAATGGACGGGCTTTACGAAATCGTGAAGGGCAAAAAAGCCGGCATAATGAAATTGAATCGCAAGGGTCTGGACAGGGGCGCTGAATATATTCTAAAGGGAGATTCACGGTGAAAACGGTAAAACAGATTGAACTCTGGTTGAGCAACGTACCGGGGCAGCTATCAGATATTAGTGATATATTGAGTGATAACAGAATCGACATAATAGCCTGCTGTTACGCAACAACACATGAAGAAAAAGGCCTGTTCCATTTCGTTGCCAACGATCCCGACAAGGCTGTAAATGTATTGAAGTCCGCGGGATACAAGATAAAGACAAAGCAGGTTATAGCATGCGAAATGCCGAATCATCCAGGGGGAATGAATATTGTCTTAAAGCTTTTGAAGGACGCGGACATCAATCTTGATTACATATACCCCTGCATGAGAACGGGAGACATCACCGTTACCATCCTGGGTGTGGCCTCGGTCAAGAAGACCTTGAAAATCATGGAAGATAACTGGATAAAAGTGTGGAGTGACGATCTCTATCATATATAATTGTCACCCTGCCTGACAGACAAAAAAACGGACAGGATGGTGCTATCCTGCCCAATCGTACCAAGCATACACCTGTCCCACTGTGCCATACCTTCCCCCATCTTAATTTTCCTGTAGTGATGTATAATCTGAAAATTATATTCATAAATGTACCCCCAAAACCCTTTACAAGAAACGCTGTCAGTGTTAACTTGCATAAACTATCATAGGCTTTCAATAAGTTTGATTTGATGATTTCGTGATTAGATTTTGAGAGGGATTAAACATACCATGACAGGGAAGAAAACATCATACAAAGAGGCTGGTGTGGATATTGATAAGGCCGCTGTCTTTGTTGACAGGATAAAGCCGCTCATAAAGTCCACTCTGCGCAAGGAAGCTGTAGGGGGAATAGGCGGTTTCGGGGGCTTGTTCCACTTGGATACCGACAAATACAGGAACCCCCTGCTTGTTTCGGCAACCGATGGAGTGGGCACAAAACTCAAGATAGCCCATATGATGGCCATACACAATACTATCGGCATCGACCTTGTTGCAATGAGCGTAAACGATTTAATCGTCCAGGGCGCGGAGCCCCTTTTCTTTCTGGATTATATAGCTACCGGGAAATTGAGCCTTGAAACAAGTGTGCAGATAGTTGAAGGCATAGCAAAAGGCTGCACCGAGGCAGGATGCGCGCTTATAGGCGGTGAGACCGCTGAAATGCCCGGATTTTACAAGGATAATGAGTATGATCTGGCTGGCTTCTGTGTAGGCGTTGTTGAATATGACAACCTTATCGATGGTTCCGAAATCAGTGTGGGCGATACTATTATAGGTCTGACATCGAACGGAATCCACAGTAACGGTTATTCGCTTGCCCGGAAAGTATTGTTCAACAAACAGACCGGTCTTGATATTAATGATACCGTAGAAGGCCTTGAAGATTCCGTCGGCATGGAACTTCTCCGTCCGACAAAGATCTACGTGAAACCCATCCTGAATCTTATAAAGAACTTCAACATAAGAGGAATAGCTCATATCACGGGCGGTGGACTGACAGAAAATATTCCCAGGATACTGCCTCAGCGCTGCGGAGCTGTTATAATTCAGAAAACATGGACATCTCCTCCCATCTTTAAAATCATCCAGGATATGGGTGGCGTTGATGAATCCGAAATGTTTAGGGTGTTCAACATGGGGATAGGGATGATAATCATCGTTCCGGAAAAGGATTCAAAGGAGATTATTGATCATCTGGGAATGCTTGGAGAACAAGCCCACATAATCGGCCATATCACAAACCGGGAAAAAGAGAGCCCGGCTGTAACATTCGAGTAGAGAAATGAAGAAAATAAACCTGGGCGTGCTGGTATCCGGCAGTGGTTCCAACCTGCAAGCTATTATCGACAACATAGAGTCGGGGAAACTGGATGCAATTATACGTGTGGTTATAAGTAATGTCTCCGGTGTCCGGGCACTGGAGCGGGCAAAAAATCATAATATACCGGCAGTTGTTATCGATCATGAAAATTTTAGCATAAGGGAAAAATTTGACCGGGAAGCTGTTGCCATTTTAAAGAGTCATTCCGTAGATCTTGTGATCATGGCGGGCTTTATGAAAATACTTACCCCCGTTTTTTTGAGGGCTTTCCCCGGAAAAATAATAAATATACATCCGGCACTGCTTCCCTCTTTTCAGGGTCTTCATGTTCAGCAAAAAGCATTTGATTACGGCGTAAAATTTTCCGGGTGCACGGTCCATTTCGCCGATGAAGGGGTTGATACAGGACCTATTATTATCCAGGCAGTTGTTCCAGTGTACGGCGACGATACGGCAGGCATCCTCCAGCAGAGAATATTAAAAGAGGAACACAGGATCTATTCTCAGGCAATTCAGTTCTATGCGGAGGGAAGACTTGAGATTGACGGGCGGAAGGTGCATATAAAAGACTCCGGCATAATGGAAACACCACGTATGTACAACCCGCCGCTGGAAAAGTTTTAGGGCCTGTTATGAAATAAGTGGTGCAATTAGGCGCTCAGATTTAGGTTAGGTTTAGTCGATACGATTGAGCAAAACCGCAAGAATAGCAGAGCTCTTTTGAGGATTTTACGATTGAGAATCGGCTGAAGATGGCCTGAAGATGAGATGCATAAATGTAGCAGTTATTTCGTGATAGGCCCTTAACATGATTATCGTAAGCGCATGCCTGCTTGGACTCAACTGCAGATATGACGGAGAGAGTCGTCCTGATGAAGACCTGCTTTCATCCGCTTCAAGAAAACTCTTTGTGCCCATCTGTCCGGAACAGCTCGGAGGACTTCCGACACCACGCGCCCCCTCCGAGATAATCGGCGGGGATGGCCTGGATGTACTTGAAGGAAGATCAAGGATTCTTTCAGCCTCCGGCAATGATGTTACGGACTGTTTCCTGCGGGGAGCAAATGAGGTAATGCGCCTCGTGGAGCTAATGGAAATCTCAACCGCGATAATGAAGGAGAAGAGTCCATCCTGCGGCGTTTGTTGTATAAAGAGAAACGATTCCGTCACACAGGGATCGGGCGTTACATCGGCACTCCTTGCAAAGAGAGGCATCCGCGTCATATCGTCGGACAGGATTAAGGACGAGTTGGAAACCGGAATTTGTCGATTATGAGCCGGGTGATGAAACTATGTATGACACTATTGTATTAGGAAATGATCCGGGCTCTCTTATGGCGGCGGTAGTTCTGGCAAGCCATGGAAGGAAAGCACTGCTTCTGACCATGGATGATGTTCCGGATTTCTTTTCGGAGTCCGGCTATACATTCGACATTGACCCCCTTCCCTGGACCGGGATGAACAGAGGGGGAGTCTTCAGGCAGTTATTGTCTCACCTGGGCATAGCCCCTGAAGATCACATTTTGAACCCTGCACTGCAGATAATTTTTCAGAATCACAGGATAGATCTTTGCGGTAATACAGATATGGACTTGAGGGAAATGGAGCGTGAATTTCCGGATGAGGGTTTGAACTTACTGAATTTTTACAGTTCCACTGCAAAGAGCGCTTCCTTTGCATCCGGACTGATCGATAAGAACCTGCATCTCCGGCCGGAGACCGCGCGGGATTACATCAATCTTTTCCGAAATATGCCCGGCATTATGCTGAAAAAAAAGGCCTTTGGTGCAAGCCTTGAAAATATCTTGGAGAAACCTCTGTTAAAGAAGATGTTGGAAGCTCAGATTCTTCTCCTGTCAAATCTTGATCCTCGTGACATAAGTCCAATTTCTTTCGCAAGAACGCTTTTCCTGTCTTTAAATGGACTCTCTTACCCTAAGGGGGGCAAGCATCATCTCACAGCAAAACTAAAGAAAAAATTCGAAGCAGATGGGGGTGTTATAGAGAGATATTCCACCCTGGCGCTGGACACAGAGAGGGTCATCAAGATTAACGTGAAAACGGAAGGCAATGATACGCCTGCCATCTACGGGAAAAATATAATAATAAGCACAAAATATGAAAAGTTCGCTTCTTTGCTGGAGGGGAATAGAGATCTTTCAGTATTCAGGAAGAAATATGACAAGATAAAACCATCACTTTATCCATTTACCATACATATCGGTGTACACAACAAATGTATCCCGGAAAAGATGGGGGTACATGTTGTTGTATCAGATGAAACTAAATCTATTGAAAATGGCAATCCCCTGTTTCTGGAAACGAGCGAGCCGGGAGATATCCTGCGGGCACCGGATGGAAAAAGAGCTGTAAGCGTTACCACCTTTCTCAAAAATTCCCCATCAAAGTTCAACAACAATGCTCTCGAAAAGATCGCGGAATCTATGCTGGAGAACCTGGGATCTTTTCTCCCCTTCCTGAAAGAAAACCTCGACTTTATGGATCTGGAAAAATCAATAGATATATCAAAAAGTTATCACAGAATCATTAACGATAAATACATAATGAAAGATCCTGTCATCGGCATGTCATTCCTGTCCGGCAAGACACCCCTGAAAAATGTTTTTCTCACGGGGGGAATGCTGATGCCGGGCCTTGGGTTTGAAGGAGAGATTATATCAGGTACAACCGCCGCGAAGCTTGCGATGGGGGAAAATCAGAGATGAAAGAAAAGGCACCAGACTTCAAGATCCAGGAGCTGGGGAAACCAACCGTTCCGTCACCCACTATATCGGGAAACTTCACACCGGACAGTAAACGCGTTCTTTACGATCGTTACATCCACAACCTGAATGCCACACAAACAGATAAAGTGCCTCCCCCTTCTATTGAAATAGCCGGCCCGAGGAAAATGATCTACTTCGATCCCGCAAAGATAAAAGCCGCCATCGTTACATGTGGCGGTCTGAGCCCGGGGATAAACGATGTAATAAGAGCGGTGGTAATGGGTCTCTACTATCGCTACGGTGTCAAAAACATCGCAGGCATAAGATACGGCTTCCAGGGTCTTATACCGGAATACTGTCACGAAGTGGTGAATTTAACTCCGGAAGCGGTAAAAGACATACACACGCTGGGTGGAAGCATACTCTCCTCATCTCGTGGAAGCCAGAATATTGGAGAAATGGTCGACACTCTGTGCAGGATGAATATCAATATATTCTTCTGCATAGGCGGTGACGGCACAATGAAAGCGGCTGAACTTATAACAGAAGAAATCAATAGAAGAGATATAAAGATAAGCGTTATTGGCATACCTAAAACCATAGATAATGACCTGAATCTGATTGACAAAAGTTTTGGATTCGATACGGCGATCTCCATGGTGGTCAACGCAATTCAGTGCGCCCATGTGGAGGCAAAAGGCGCACCCATGGGAATAGGGCTGGTAAAGATAATGGGTAGGGAGTCCGGCTATATTGCACTGAACGCCGCTCTCGCGCAGAATGACGTCAATTTCGTCCTCATACCTGAGATTCCATTTGATCTGGAGGGTGAAAATGGCCTGCTGAAGGTATTGGAAAAACGCCTCCAGGCAAGAGAACATGCCGTCATACTCGTAGCGGAAGGGGCAGGACAGGATCTTTGTGCCGATAATGATCCAAAGCAGGCTGACGCATCGGGAAATATAAGGCTTCATGATATAGGCACATACCTCAAGGCAAGGATAGAAGAATATTTCAAAAAGATGACAATGGAGATCAACCTTAAATATATTGACCCCAGTTATACCATACGAAGCGTTCCCGCCAACGCGTGTGACAGCATATACTGTGAACTTCTGGGCCAGCTTGCAGTGCATGCCGGAATGGCGGGGAAAACGGGAATGGTGGTAGGCCTTTTCAATGGAGAATATGTCCATTTGCCGCTTAAAATGGTAGCATTCCGCAGAAAGGTTGATACCGGGGGCAACCTGTGGATGCGTGTCCTTGAAGCAACGGGACAGCCTGTATCGATGAAGAATTAGCATCACCACTCAGGTTGCCGGGTTTAAGGACAGATATCTGAAACAATATCAAAAAATACTTGCAAAAATCCTCGATATAGTTTAGGAAGCAACCTGATTTTTTTGAAAGGAGTTTATTATGTCTCGATTTTGTGAGGTCTGCGGCAAAGGACCTGTAGTAGGAAACAGTGTAAGTCACGCGCATAACAAAACAAAGAAGGTCTGGTATCCCAATCTTCAGAAACTGCGCGTTGTGAATCCAAAGACCGGAGCAGTAAAGAGAATGAAGGTCTGTACCCGGTGCCTGCGTTCCGGAGCTGTCAAAAAGGCCATCTGATAATACATCCATTATTCGCCTGGCAACTGCCAGGCGAATACCTCCATCCTGTTATTTCAGAACCATTATCATCTTTTTGAGACCCAAAATACCTATCTGGAATGTTCCGTAACTTGTCCTGCCATACACCTTGTAATCTTTATTGAGGATCAGTTCATCCCTGTTGTTGTTTCTCAGGAGAACTAAACCCTTAAGTCTCCCATCTTTCAAAAAGAACCTGATGCTTTTGATTTTCTCGAAGGGAATCGTGTAGGTACCCTCCCCCTTTACTCCCTCGATAAAGGTCTTTCCCTCTATGCTTACTTCTGTACACCTGGTAACGACATCCATCTGATCAACAAAGGTGGCGCTGAACTCCTTTTCAGTGACGGGAACCCTGTCCGGAGAATCATCACCTGTCATAGAACCCATACCCAGAATAAAAGGAACAAACAGCATGATCAAAAAACAGATGTATAATCTTTTCATTATTCTTCCCCTCCACTAATCTCATAGATATCTATTTCTTTTTTCAACGCCTCAAGCATTCCGTCAACATCATAAGCGAAATCGGGTAATATGGAAAGCTGTACCACCGAGTTGTCTTTATCTGCTGTTGTAATAGTCGCAAGACCTTCATACCCTTCCAGAATATATTTGACATACGCAATATCCCTGCGGTTTAATCTCAGCTTTCTCTTTATTACACCCCCTTCTTTCATATACTGTGTCGTAACATCCGGCTTTTAAAACATCAAGAAATAAATCCATCCTTGACATGGCATGGTGTCTTGGCTATATTCCGGCTCTATTTGAATCAGGATAAAGAAAACATGTTGCCAATCACCCGCTGGAAACTTCCGGACATCAACACAGAAGCCCAATCTCTCTTGGCCAGGGAACTGGAAATCAGCCCCGTTGTATCACAGATATTGATCAACCGTGGTATAACGACCACAGAGGGCGCCAAGAAATTCCTCTTCCCTTCCCTGGAGCAACTGCACAATCCCTTCCTTATGAAGGATATGGAAAAGGGCATTGACAGGTTGATAGAAGCAATCTCCAGAAAAGAAAAAATCGTCGTCTATGGAGATTACGACGTGGACGGCATCACATCCACGGTAATTCTCGTAAAGTTTCTCAGGGAGATCCACGATGACGTAACATATTATATCCCGGGAAGAATTGAAGAGGGATATGGTCTCAGCAAAACAGCAATCGACAAATTCAGAAAAGACGGAACAAAACTCGTCATAACCGTGGACTGCGGCATCTCCAACCATGAAGAAATAACCTATGCGGCGTCCTCGGGTATTGATGTTATAGTAACAGATCATCATGAGGTTCCAGATATCCTGCCCGACTGCAGTGCTGTAATTAACCCCCATCGCAATGATTGTTCCTTTCCCTTCAAATCTCTCGCCGGAGTGGGAGTTGCCTTCAATCTCCTGATTGCCCTCCGCGGGAAACTCCGCAATCTGGGTTTCTGGAAAGACAGAAGATGCCCGAATCTCAGGGAATATCTGGACTTGGTTGCTATCGGAACCATAGGCGATATTGTACCGTTGCTTGACGAGAACAGGGTCCTCTCGAAGATAGGTCTCAGCGTGGCAAACAATACCAGAAGGGTCGGACTTAAGGCACTGATGACGATAAGCAATATGGGAAATAAAACCGTCAGTTCCGAGTCGGCGGCATTCAGACTCATTCCTCGAATCAATGCTGCCGGCAGAATCGGTGCCCCGGAAGACGCCGTAGAACTGCTCCTGACGGATGATGAAGACAAAGTAACAATACTTGCCCGACGCCTCGATTCATACAACAGGAAACGCCAGGAAATGGAAAAGGTTATCCTTAATGAGATACTTGAGGATATAAGCACAAACATTGATATCGATAAGGTAAACTCCCTTGTGTTTGCGTCTCACAAATGGCACCCCGGCGTCATAGGCATAGTGGCTTCAAAGCTTGTGGACAGGTATTACAAGCCCGCTATACTGATCAGCATAAAAGATGGGGTCGGAAAGGGATCTGGCAGGAGCATCGTTGAATTCAACCTGTATGGTGGGCTTGAAAATAAGTGCTCTCCCCTGCTGCTTTCATATGGCGGACATAGATACGCGGCCGGAATCTCCATAAGAGAGGAAGATATAGAAAAATTCTCCAAGACATTGAGCCGGGCGGTGCGTGAAGATATTGGTGATGAAAGGATGTCTCCGGAAACTACCATTGATGCCCTGTGCGATCTGAACGAAATAGATTACAATCTCATCTCTCAGATCGAAATGCTGGCTCCCTTTGGAAACATGAATCCTGAACCCGTTCTCTGCGCAAAAAATATAAAGATATCATCCCTTACAACGGTCGGAAACAATCACCTGAAAATGCGCGCAAGCGGAGATAAGACGCACTACGATACCATATGGTTCAATAAGGGGCACCTCTCCGGCCTTCTTTCAGGGTCAACTGTTGATATAGCATTTACTCCCCAGACCAACCACTGGAACGGAAAGAGCAGCATCCAGCTCAAGATAAAGGATGCGTCAGCACCCTGATCCTATTCCCATTCTCTCTTATCAATAATAGATTTGCCTTTGTCAGACAAATCCTCTTTAACCGGTTCAATCCTGTCTATTTTGACGGCACAAATCTCGTTGAATACATCTCTGAAACGTCCGGCATCAATGGCTTCATATTCTTCATCTTCCACTACTGCAACAGTCAGGAAATCTCTGTAGAATTCTCTTGTTACAACCACCTGAAATCTGATCCGCGGGAAGGCCTCCCCTACCCTTGCCAGCTGGCCCGGCGTGATAAACATTCCCCTGACCTTGACCGCGTCGCCCACTCTTCCGGCAATACCGCTCAGTCTGCGGGATGTTCTTCCACAAGCGCAGTTCTCTTCTACAATACTTGACAGGTCTCCTGTCCCGAACCGTAACAAAAAGAATATGTCATTCAGCCTGGTTACCACTACCTCACCCTGCCTTCCCGGTTCGACACACTTGCCTGTGGATGGATCCACTATTTCGATAATTACATCCTCGCAAATATGCCACCCGGCCTTTTCGGAACATTCGTATGCTATATCTCCAACTTCTGTAGCTCCATACATCTGATAAGTGTCTATTCCATATTCCTCTTCAAACCTTATCCTGAGTGATGGCTGAAGAGGTTCCGCCACAAAAGATGCCCTTCGGAGACCGAAATCTTTCTTAAAATCATATCCCATCTCTTCTGCTTTGTTGATAATAGCGATTAAAAAACTTGGAGTGCCAGTATATCCGGTCACTCCAAGGTCTCGAATCAACTGAACCTGTGTCTCGGTACCCGATGTTCCCGACGGGATTACAGTCGCTCCGGCAGACTTGAGACCTTCATGAAATGTCAGACCGGCGGCTACCATATGGTATGAGAAGGTGTTGAGCACCCTGTCTCCCTTACGAAACCCTGCCGCAAAATAGCCCCTGGCCCACAGTTCATTCTCCCCGAGGTGCGGTTCATAGACCGGTCCGGGTGATATGAATATCCTGTCTATGTCTGCATTTTCACCACAGAATCCCCCGAAAGGAGGCTCGCACCGTTCCAGTTCGGCCACTTTTTTCCTTGAAATTACAGGCAATTTTTCAAGGTCGCCTGTAGAAACGATGTCTGATGGTTTCAGCCCAAGTTTGTCCAGCGTTTCTCTGACCCTTTTAGAATGTCTGTAGCCTGAGTCAACCATCGCGGATAATCTCAGATTGTTGTCTTCTTCTCTGCGCAATGTTGATCTGATTTCCATATCATCAAAAAACCTGTTCATACCAAGCTCCTTTTATATATCTTACAACCACCGTTTGCGTCTCTTGTAAGACTTTACATCTCTGTATGATTTCGCGTCACCGGACGTCCCCATCCCAAGATAGAACTCCTTTATATCAGGGTTTTCTTTGAGATCGGCAGAAACTCCTTCCATGACGATCTTTCCGTTTTCCATGATATAGCCATAGTCAGCTATCCGAAGCGCCATACTCGCATTCTGCTCGACCAAGATAATTGTTGTTCCCTGTTCTTTGTTTATTCTTTCTATGATGCGGAATATTTCCATGACCACCAGTGGGGCAAGCCCCAGAGAAGGTTCGTCCAGCAGGAGCAGTTTGGGGTGCGCCATCAGGGCGCGTCCCATGACAAGCATCTGGAGTTCACCTCCGCTGCAATAACCGGCCAGGACTTTTCTCCGCTCTTTCAGTGGCGGGAAGTAATCATATATAAGTTCCATATCCTTCTTGTAGGGTTTCCCCCAGCGTGTGGCCGTGCCCACTCTCAGGTTCTCCTCTATTGTCAAATACTTGAAGGGTTGTCTCCCCTCAAGCACCTGAATGATACCCTGACGCGTTATGGTCTCCGGCGGGGAATTCTGAATGGATCTTTTACTGTACACAATGTCACCATCTGTGACCTTTCCATTCTCCGTTTTAAGAAGCCCCGAGATGGCTTTCAGGGTTGTAGTCTTCCCGGCCCCGTTGCTGCCAAGAAGAGATACTATATGATTCTCCGTGACCGAAAGTGAAACACCTTTCAGCACCTGGATAACATCTGAATAGACTACACTTATATTGTTCAACTGAAGCAAAATACCATCTGCCATGACTACCTCTTGTTTTTACCCCGGCCCCTAATACGAAAACGGCCAGAGCCTGAAATTAGAACGAATAATACGCCACACCTCGGCAAGGCCTCTCGGTTCCAGTAGAATAAAGAGGACTATTGCCGTTCCAAACGCTATCTCACGCAACGGCGCTATTGAAAATCCTGCCGCGCTGAGCATATCAACGCTCATGAGAATACCTGTCAGCCATCGCAATCCTTCATTCAATCCTGTAATAAACAGTGCTCCATAGATAGCGCCGGAGATACTCCCCAACCCGCCTATGATAATCATCGCTATATATTCTATAGAAAGCCCCAGATTAAAAGGTTCGGTTGTGATGCTGATCATATAATATGCCCACAAGGCGCCGGCTATTCCGGCATAGAAGGAACTTATTCCGAATGACAGAAGTTTATAGGGAAATATCGGGATACCCATTCCCTCGGCGGCCCGGTCATTGTCGCGTATCGCTATGAATGCCCTTCCATAACTCGTTCTCATGATGTTGACGGCAATAAGTGTCATAATAATCAGACAGGTATATGCGATATAGAAGAAGCTTCTGTCGCTATCAAGCGCTACGCCGAATATGGATATTCCGGGAAGCACGATTCCCATGGTTCCCTCTGTAAGTCCTTCCCAGTGGACAAGAAGATATTCAATGATAAACTGTCCGGCAAGGGTCGCGATCGTGAGATATAAGCCCTTCAGTCTTCCTGAAGGCAATCCGAAGAGTACCCCTACCATGGCGGTTATCAATCCCGCGGAGGGTACCGCAAGGATAAATGGAACACCCACCTTTGTGGAGAGTATGGCAGCCGCGTAAGCGCCTACCCCGATGAAGGCCCCGTGTCCGAGGGAAAGCTGGCCGGTAAACCCCGTCAGTATGTTCAGGCCGATCGCCGCTATGGCGGTGATGGCGACCATGTTGAGGACATAGATAAGGTATGGTCCACTCGCATAAGGAACTACAGCGAACAGGATTACAAGCCCTACTACAAGGGATGCGCGACCGAAATCCGTCTCGAAAATCGTAAGTTCCTGCTCGTATCTCTCATTAAAGTTGCCACATGGGTGAAAATGTAATTTTCTCATTAGACCCTTTCAATCTCTACCAGGCCGAAAAGGCCATAGGGCTTTACCATCAATATAAACACCAGCGCCATGTAAGGAACTACGTCCCGCAGTGAAGTGGAGAGGTACCCGCCTGTGAAGGTTTCCAGAAGCCCAATAATTATCCCACCGATAACAGCGCCTCCGATACTGTCCAGACCACCGAGTATGACCACCGGAAAGACCTTGAGCCCTATGGAAGAAAGGTCATGGACGTTAATCCCGTTGATAATGCCAAGAACAATCCCGCTCATTCCTGCCACGAGTGCCGCGATAGCCCAGGACAGAGCGAACACCTTTCTTACGTGCACCCCCAGAGAAAGAGCAGCCGGCTGGTTATCCGCAACTGATCTCATATAGATACCCTGGGAGGAATATTTGAAAAAGAGTCCAAAAAGCATGAGAAATATCAGGCCAATAGCGATTGATACTACATAAACCGGGGGTATGTCTATACTGCCCCAGTGTATGGCAAGACCTGCAGGGAGAAAATTAGGAAAGGTATATAGATTTCCACCCCAGATGAAGAGCATTGCCCCTTTGAATATAGAGGCCAGTCCCACCGTAAGCATGATAACATAAATAAGAGGCTCACCGATCAACGGGCGCAGGAAGATGCGCTCAACGACGAATCCAAGTATAAAAGATCCGGCAAGGGCCAGGGGAAAGGCCACATAGACAGGCAGTTCAGCCCAGCCAATCAGAACCAAAAATACAAATGCCCCCAGCGCCATCAACTCCCCATGCGCAAAATTCAACACGCTGGAAGATTTAAAGATCATTACAAATCCCATGGCTGCCAAGCCATATAGAAAGCCTATACTTATTCCATTTATCAAAAGATGGATGAAAAAATCCATATAACAAACCTCCTGTGGATTAGGGGTCAGGTCTTGCTTTTTGCCCCATTTGATTTACTTAAGTCATAAAATTAACATGGTTAACAACGGGGCAAAAAGCAAGACCTGACCCCTGCTAAAGTGCTAATATACGTACACTGGTTTCCAGTGTGCCTACCTGCCCGTTCCGGTAACGTATCGTTGTTTTCACATCCAAATTTTTCTTATCCTCGTACATGGCGGTTATAAGCTTCAGATATAGCCCGTAGACAAATCTCCTGCGCACCTTGCCTGTCCTTGTCAACTCATCATCATCCGCGTCGAGAAGCTTGTAGAGGAGTATACACTTGCGCACCTTCATGGAATCCGGCAATTTTTCATTAACCTTCTCAACCTCCGTGTGCACCAGTTTTTCTACCTCTGTCTGTTGTGAGAGATCGGTATATGTTGTGTAGGGTATCATTCTCTCTTCAGCCCAGTTACCGACGTTTCCCATATCAATATTTATCAGCGCGGTTATGTATGGACGCCCCTCGCCAAAGGTTACCGCCTCTCTTATGTAGGGACTGAATTTTAGGCGTGTTTCTATAAAATCAGGGGAAAATGCCTCTCCCTGCTTGTTTCTGATGATCTCTTCCCTGCGCCCTATAATAACGAGGTGACCGTCATCATCGAAATACCCGGCATCTCCTGTCCTCAACCACCCATCCGTAAACGCGGTTTTCGTGGCCTCAAAATCGTTATAATATCCCCTGAACACCGTTTTACTTGAGAGAAAGACCTCCTGATCCTCCGAAATCTTCACATCCATGCCGGATAAGGATCTGCCGACTGTTTCGGCCTTGACCTCAGTATCGGGCTGGACCTGAAATATTCCACCCGATTCTGTGAGTCCGTAACATTGCTTGAGATTCAGACCAAGCGAGCGAAAAAACCTTATAACATCAGGACTTATCGGATGTCCTCCCGTATACGCGCTGTAAAACCCGGCACAACCAATCCGGTCCAAGAGCGGGCGAAAGATAATAACAGAAGCCATCCATCCAGCGAGCCTGAGACCCGGACCGGGTGATTTTCCCTGTGATTCCAGATCAGTGATACTGCCGCCTATATTCTCCGCCAGATGAAAGAGTTTCCTTCTTATCAGACCGGCATCGCCCATCTTTACACGAATGGTGGAGGCAAGATCTTCCCAGAACCTGGATGATGTAATCAGTATATTGGGACCTAATTCGCGGAAATCCTCGAGAACCGTTTCCCGGGTCTCAGGAAAGTTCATCGTCATACCACCGGCCAGAGCCACGCCTGCCCCCCACATCTGATCGACTATCCATGCCGGGGGGGAAATCGACAGCCAGTTTACCTCTACACCTGCGGGAATTGTTTCCAGCCAGCTTGCAGCCATCTCAGTAAGATTGCTGTGTGACAGCATTGCCAGTTTGGAGATACCGGTTGTTCCCGAAGTCATTATCATCAGGGCAATATCGTCCGGCCTCCCTTTCCATACTTCCCCGGCAAACAGTTCCGGCTGCTTTTTGTCCAGAGCTTCCCCTGCCTCCAGCAGGTCGGCAAAACTCATAAGCCACTCGTCGTCGCGATAAGAGCTCATACCTGTCCGGTCAACGTATATGACTTTCTTTACGTGGGTAAGTCTGTCACGCATTTCCAATAGCTTATCCGTCTGTTCTTGATCCTCTACAATTACGTACAATGCTTGAATTCTATTGAGGGTGCCGGCCATCTCATCGCTCACCGCAGAGGTAAACAGGTTCAGGACAACAGCGCCAAGGGACTGTCCCCCCAATTGACTGAGCAGCCATTCCGGGTGATTGTCCATTATAATCCCGATATTATCACCCCTTTTCAGACCGAGAGCGCTGAGGCCCAGCCCCACTTTTTTCGTAAATTCCAGATAGTCGCGCCAGCTGTATGACTGCCATATGCCATACGCTTTTTCACGAATCGAGGCTCGCCCTCCGAATTCTTCCGCGTGCTTCAGCAGGATCTGCGGAAGCGTGAGGCTGGTTTCGGGAGTGTTCCCTTTTGAGGGTTTTGGATCTTGAGTTTCGAGTTTAGGGCTCATTGTGTATCTCCCAGGTATGCCCTTATAACTTCCGGATCATTCTGTATTGCTTCAGGCGTTCCCTCAGCCAGTTTATCTCCGAAATTCAGAACCATTACGCGTTTCGATATGGTCATCACAATAGACATGTCGTGCTCAACGAGTATCATCGTCTGCCCCCAATCCCTGTTCAATTCGGACAGGAATCTCACCATATCTTCCTTCTCTTCAAGATTCATCCCGGCGAAGGGTTCATCCAGCACCAGAAGTTTCGGCTCAAGAGCCAGCGCGCGGCCAAGCTCAACCCTTTTCCGCAATCCATAAGGCAGTGCTCCCACGGGCTTCTTCCGGATTGCCTGCATTTCCAGAAAATCGATTAATTCTTCCACGACAGCGCGGTGCCTGACTTCTTCTCTTCGCACACCACGCATGAAAAGAAGTGCCCTGCCCAGTCCGTAGCTGCAATGGATATGACGTGCCAAGAGCATATTGGACAGAACCGTCATTCCGGGGAACAGCTCAATATTCTGGAACGTTCTCCCGACGCCGCTGCTTATAAGCTTGTGCGTCGGGAGATTTGTTATATCCTTTCCGTTGAACCTTATCCTGCCCGCCTGTGGCCTGTAGAACCCGGTAAGGCAGTTCAGGAGGCTTGTCTTTCCAGCACCGTTGGGTCCTATAATCGCGAACAGTTCTCCGGTCTTTACCTCGAAGTCGATATTGTTCAAAGCCATAACGCCTCCGAAGCTCAGGGTAAGTCGGCTAACTTCCAGATCGGCGCATTTCCCGTCACCGGATATCGCCTTGAATATGTCAGGCTGCCCGCGAAAAGCCTTCATTTTTTCTCCAGAATCTTTATCTCTTCTTTTCCTGGAACAAAGAAGTTTGTAATGGGAATATATTTTCCATCCTCAGAAACCTTAACGATTCTTCCCTTGAATGATCCTTCGTGATCTGTTTTCGTATAGGTAATGTTGGGCACAAGTCCCCCGAAATCTTCACTTGAGAAGGATTCCATCGCCATATTTATCGTTTTTCTTGTTATCTTTCCATATTTTTCATTGGCGCGGATGAAGGCTCTTTCCATAATCATTCCTACTACAACCCCCTCCCAGTAGGACGCATCAAACTTATCAACAGTTTTATAACGCGTCCATAGATCTTCCATGATTTTTATGCCTGCGGTTTTATCAACCGGCAGACCACCAGGGAACTGTATCTTAAGGCGATCTCTGATTAAGCCCTTGCCCATCCTGAAAAAATCGGGGTCGGTAGATGTCCATGTTCCGAAAAATTCCGGTTTATAATCTATCCTGTCGGCACATTTAAAAGTGGTGATTATCGCCGCCGGAAGCATCTGCATGAAAACGTATTCCGCCCCTCTCTTTTTCAGGCGCAACAATTCGGTCGTCAGATCAAGGGTTTTTGGAGGAAATTCCTCAATCGTGACAATATCTATATTGTGTTTCCCGGCGTATTCCCTGCTCGGCTTGTGTATGGACCGTCCATAGGCATTATTGTATGTCAGAAGACCAACCTTTGGCGCATCCTTGCCTTTATGGGTTGCACGGATATATTCCAGAACCGCGTAGCAATCCAGACGGTAACTTCCGAATGGAAGATACATATAATCGACCGGCTTCTTGAGGATCTCCCAGCTTGTGGAGTAGTTTATCGCCGGTATCCCGTATCTCTGTATAATGGGCTTCGCCGCAAGTCCTTCACCCGCGCCCCAGGTGGCAATCATATCTACCCTGTCGCTGACGGCAAACTTTCTGACCGCCGCCACGGCCTCGGGAACCTTGTACATGGTATCTACGAGCTTCATCTCTATCTTATTTCCATCCACGCCGCCCTTTACTTCATTTACATAACGGAAATAATCCTGTTGACCTTTTGCATGAAACTGCCCCCATGTAGACGCCGGACCGGTAAGGTTAATCGCCGCCCCCACCTTTATCGCCTTTGCATGCACGCCAGGGACCATACCCAGAATGACAATAAGACCTGTGATGATACAACATATTTTGCGCATTGTTTGCTCCTCCTTTCAAAATAAAAAAGGCCGCGGAATTAATCCCACAGCCTTTAAACAAAAAAAGCCGTGGACAGTCGGTCTGCCCACGGCTCATATAACGCCTGTATACGTCAAGAGCTCAGAAGGCAGACCTCCGCAAAAAAACTAAAAAAGCTAAAGAATCCACCTGTCTGTTTGCAAATAACGTTCTCCATTTTCTCCACTATCCTTACCGATTTCTGGACTTCATAAAATTAAAACGCGATAAAGTCAAGAAAAATTTGTCAGTTCAGATACTTAAAAAACTTAGTATTCGAAGTGGTGATCAATTTCGTGTCTTCCTTGAGAGCTTTCTTGTACGCCTCAAGGCTCCTGATAAACTCATAGAATCCCATATCTTTCTGGTACGCGTCGGCGTATATCTTTACCGCCCGGGCATCTCCTTCACCCTTCAGTTTCTCAGATATCTTATAGGCTTCTGCCAGTATGATCGTTCTTTCCATATCCGCCTTTGCCGTAATCTTCTTGGACTCTTCCTCGCCCTCTGAACGGTACTGTTTCGCCTGCCGTTCCCTCTCTGCCTTCATCCGACCGAACACATGCTTCTCATTCTGCTCAGGCAAATCCGCCCGCTTTATCCTTACATCCACGACACGAATGCCATAATCTTCCGCACGCTTGGCCGATTTCTCCGTTACCTTCTTCATAAGCATATCCCTGGTTTCAGACACAATATCCGACAAATTATGCTGCCCTAATTCAACTCTCAGCCCGGCGTACACAATATCGTCGAGCCGAGCCTGAGCGCCTCTTTCATTTCTCACCGTGGTATAGAACCTCAGCGGATTAGCAATGGCCCACTTCGTATAATTGTCCACGACAAGGTTCTTTTTATCCTTTGTAAGTATCTCGGTCGGAGACGCGTCGTATACCAAGATCCTCCTCTCGAAAGTCATCACCTGTTGAATAAAAGGCACTTTAAAGTGAAGGCCCGGCCCGTATATGCCCTCCAACGGTTTCCCCATCTGTATAACAATCGCCTGCTGTGTCTGATCCACAGCAAAAAGTGAAAGTGATACAACAAGAATAACAATCAGACCAGCAATTACTCCTATTTTTCCTTTTAATTTCATTATCAGCCTCCAGAATTCCCCGCTACTTCGTGTTTATCTTCTTATCAAGTTCTCTGCCAAGCGATAAATGAGGCAACATATTTTTCCCTATCTTATCGTCGACAATAACCTTATCAACCCCTGGAAGTACCTTCTCCATCATTTCGATATACAGCCGCTTTTTTGTCACTTCCCGAGCGGTTCTGTACTCAGCGAGTATCTGCATGAATCTACTCGCGTCACCTTCAGCGGATATAATCTTGGATTCCTTATAGGCTACGGCATCGTTTGTAATCTGGGCCGACTTTCCCTTTGCTTTTGGAAGTATTTCGTTCCGATAACCATACGCGTCATTTACCATCTTGGCCTTATCTTCCTTGGCGCTGGCAACATCCTTAAATGCGGCCATAACCTGATCAGGGGGATGGACATCCTGAAGCTGAACGGCCACTATATGTATTCCCGCATTATAACCGTCTAATATTTTCTGGAGAATTATCTTCGTATCCTGCTGAACCTTGAATTTACCTGTGGTCAGGATGTCATCGATTTCGCTTTCTCCGACCGTTTCCCGCATAGCAGCCTCCGCAGCATCCTTTACCGTCTTATCCTGATTCTTTACATTAAACAGATATGCTATTGCATCTTTTATCTTGTACTGAACGATAAAGGTCAGGTTTACTATGTTCTCGGCCTTGGTAAGCATAAGGCTTTCATTGGTTACAGCCCTTAATCTGCCGAGTTGCCTGTCTCCTATGGTTCTGAATCCTATTTCTATTCTTCGAACCTGCGTCACCTTCGGCTTCAAAACCGTTTCTATGGGCATAGGAATGTGATAGTGAGGACCCGGCGTGGTGGAACGTACCGCCTTGCCGAATCTTTTGACAACGCCGGCCTCATCAGGCGCGACAAAATATATCCCTGATGCAAGCCAGAGAATCAGCAGGACTACAACTATTATCGGAATCAAACCGTATTTCCCTCCAAACGGAATCTTGAAGGGAATTGATTTCCTTATCTTTTCAACCGCTTCCTTTAAATTGGGCGACTGCCGGTTACCCCACGGGTTTCCATCGTTATCCTTCCAGCCCATAAATCTACCTCCCAGTAGCTCTTTTGTAATTGTGCCGAATCTAACATGGCATTAAACAGGTGTCAATACATATTGAGAACACTTATTGTCTTAATCCGACATATATGGTACTAATCTACAATTTGAAAAGGAGAAACAATTTGAATCCGCAGGTATTCAGAGAATATGACGTCAGGGGTGTTGTCGGAGAGGATCTGAATCATGACTTCGTCTATGGCCTGGGAAGGGCCATCGGCACATATGGGAAAGAACGGAATGTAAAAATCATGACCGTTGGAAGGGATTGCCGTCTGAGCTCCGAGGAGTATCACAGGGTTATCATAGCGGGGCTTCTTTCAACAGGTATCGATGTGATCGATGTAGGCCTTTGCGCCACGCCCATCCTCTATTATTCCATCAGGCACCTGAATGCCGACGGCGGGATCATGGTAACCGGAAGCCACAACCCTCCCGAATTCAACGGTTTCAAGATATGCATAGGCCCTGATACAATTTATGGGAAAAACATACAGGAACTAAGAAGCATAATGGAAAACAACCGTTATGCATCGGGGAATGGAACGGTTGAACAAAAAGGCCTCACAACAAATTACCAGGATTATATATTCAATAATGTAAAGATAAAGAAGGGATTAAAGGTGATTGTGGACGCGGGTAACGGTGTGGGTGGATTTTTCGCCCTGCCCCTGTTTGAAAGGTTTGGATGCTCTGCGACCCCGCTCTATTGCGATATGGACGGCCATTTCCCCAATCACTTCCCCGACCCGACTGTTGAAGAAAACCTCACAGGACTTATACGGCTTGTAAAAGAGAAAAAAGCGGATATGGGAATCGCCTATGACGGTGACGCGGATAGGATAGGCGTTATAACCGACGACGGGAAAATAATACGTGGAGACGAGCTCCTGCTGTTATTCTCAAGGTTCATACTAAAGGAGAATCCCGGAGCGGCAATCATAGGCGAGGTCAAATGTTCTCAAACACTTTATGACGATGTGGAGAAAAATGGCGGCAGAGGCATAATGTGGAAAGCGGGACATTCACTCATAAAGAGCAAGATGAAGGAAGAGAATGCCTTGTTAGCGGGGGAAATGAGCGGTCACCTCTTCTTCGCGGATCGCTATTTCGGCTATGATGATGCCATCTACGCGTCGGCAAGGCTTCTTGAAATCATATCCGTGACGGGGCAGAAACTCAGTCAGATCCTCTCGGATGTTCCTCACACATTCAACACCCCCGAGATAAGGGTGGATTGCCCGGATGATGTGAAGTTCCATGTAGTCGAAAAGGTGAAAAACTACTTTGCGGAAAATTATGATGTTATCGATATTGACGGCGTACGCGTGCAGTTTGAAAACGGATGGGGGCTCGTGCGGGCGTCAAATACCCAGCCGGTACTGGTACTGCGTTTTGAATCAAAGACTAAAGATGGTCTCGAATCTGCAAGAAAACTGGTAGAAAGCGTCCTGAAGGATACTCTGAACACATTCTGAACAAAGCACAAACTCATCTGTCTGCCTCGAGGCTGTCTCAAAAATATATACAACAATACTACAAGTCAACCAACATATAGTTGCACAACCAACTTGAATGGAGGAAAATCATGTTAAGCTTTGCCCAGAAAAATATAAAAATAACAACATTACACCTCCTGGGTAGGGAGATGCAGGACCTCAGGCCAAGGTTGAGATCGGCTTCCAGGGGGAAAAGGACCGTACTTGTTATTCCCACACTCGCGACAGAATTTACCCTCGAAGAAAACAGGCCAGTTTTCCTGAATATCCTAAAGCAACTCAGCAAAATAAGCTATTTATACAGGATAATCTTTGGTCTTGACAGGGCGACTGATGAAGAGGCGCTGGAACTTGCCGGTCTTATAAAAAGATATGGCATCAGAAATTATATAATTCAACACAACGAAGGGACCGGTTTTAAGAACCTTTACAGCAAATTTAACGATGACGGCTTCGGACTTGAACAGGCTGGAAAGGGCAGAAACATGTTTATGTCTTTTGGCATCGCCCAGGCTTTAAATGCAGATTACGTAGGCGTAATAGACGCAGACATAAAGACATTTCACCGCAGACAGCTTGACCGGCTTTTCTACCCCATCCTTGTCCTGAACTACCAGTTTTCAAAGGCCTCCTATTTGAGAATCGGAGACAACATAATGTACGGACGCGTAAAACGTCTCCTTCTGGATCCCTTGCTGCTTGCATTGAAGAGAAAGTTTTGCGAATCGGGAGATGAAAAGTTCTTGAGACTTGTTGACTATCTTTTGTCATTTAACTACCAGTTGTCGGGCGAGGTGGCATTTGAAACAAGCCTCCTCAAACGCATGCATTTTGCCACTAACTGGGGAGTTGAAATATTCACACTCATAGAGGTATACAGAAAGGCGAATAATATAGCCCAGGTACAGTTCTCGGCAAGACCTTTCGAGCACAAGCATCAGCCCGTTTCATACGATAATACCGAAGCCGGCCTTTATAAGATGGCTATGGATATAGTAGTAACGCTGCTTTCAACACTGGTTATTGAAGAGGGGCTGGAAATTTCCGATTATTTTATCAGGGATTTAACCATAACGTATCTGAACGTGGCCGACGAATTAATCAACAAATATTCAGACAATGCGTCCTTCGCAAAGCTTTCATATGACCGCCGTAGTGAATCCGCCATGGTCCGGAGAATATTCAAGGACGCAATCCTGACAGCGGGAGACTACCTTACACTTCCCGTCCACCTTCATGACAGGTTTCTGTGTATTCTTGCAGGTGACAAAAGATTCAGCAAATATCGCGATGCCGGGTTAATCAACGATCTGATCGCTTATGAGGAGGAAACTCAGGGCCAGATCTTTGAGATGCCCCAAACCGCTTCATGGGAACAGATAATCACGAAGCGACCCAATGTATTTAATGAAATAAAAGACGCAATCAGAGACGAAAAGACTTTTTACACAAAGATCTGAGGCAGCTTCAAGCACTATCAGATAGCAGAAAGATTCTCAGGTCCATAACATTTGTCATGGTTGGCCCGGTTATCAGGAGGTCACCGGTTGCTTCGAAAAAGTGATATGAATCATTGTTCCTGAGATACCCTGCCGCGTCGAGTCCCCTGCCCCGGGCGTTCTGCACGGTCGAGCCGTCAGCAATTGCTCCTGCCGCGTTCGTAGGCCCGTCCGTCCCATCTGTACCGCCGCTCAAAAGGGTAACTCCGCCAAGCCCGTCTATTCCAATGGCGGCGGCAAGCACAAACTCCATATTCCGCCCGCCGAGACCATCCCCGCGAATAGTCACTGTTGTTTCACCGCCGGAGATAACACATCCAGGCGCTGAAACGGGATTGCCGGATTTCAGTATCTCCCTGGCAATGGCCGTATGGACCTTTGCAACATCCCCGGTCTCGCCCTCTATGCATGAAGAGAGAATTATCGTGTCATATCCAAGCTCAACCGCCTTTTGCTTCGCGGAAGAAACGGAGAGCGAACAGCTGCCGATGACAAGCGCAAACGATTTGTCAAAGACAGGGTCTCCCGGTTTGGGAGTTTCAGGTTCTCTCCCCTGAACTCCACCCTCCAGATAAGCGACTACGGAAAGGGGCAGTTTTTCTCCAAGATCGTATTTATCCAGTATATCCATGCAATCCCTGAAGGTGCTTTTGTCAGGAACAGTCGGACCTGACGCGATTACATCGGGGTCGTCGCCTATGACATCCGACAGCATGAGCGTAACAAGCGTCCCCGGAAATACCACCTCCGCGAGCCTTCCACCCTTTACCCCGGAGATATGTTTTCTTATAGTGTTAATTTCATGTATATCGGCCCCGCAATCCAGGAGCGCCTGCGTGGCTTCCTGTTTATCATGAAGATTGATGCCGGAAACAGGCATGGGCAAAAGCGCCGAGCCACCACCGGATATGACACACAGGATAAGATCCCTTTCGCTGGCGTTTTCAAGCAGATTCAGCATGCGTTCGGAGCCGCGAACACCCGATTCATCAGGGACAGGATGACCGGCCTCTGTCACAGAGACAATCTTCAAGGGAAGTCCATGTCCATATTTTGTGATTATCATTCCCTCCGTTATATATGAACCCAGAATACCCTCAAGCGCGGCGGCCATACTCGCGGCCGCCTTGCCGGCGCCGACAACCATAATCCTGTCAAATGCACCCGGATCATACTCCCTGTCACCGATCATCAACCGCTTTTCTGTAAGCCTTACGGTACGCCTGATCGCCTCACCTGAGTCCGCGGCCTTCAGACCGGCATCGAAGATTTCTCTTATATCGGAACGAAGATTCTTCATATTGTTATTCCCCCCCATTACAGGCCCTGATCCACCCTACACTTCTGTCTTTTTCGTAACTTCGGTCTTTATGGCCTTCACCGTGTCTATGAGCACCGGAAATACATTCTCTCTGAAATCGCCGGCTACCACAACCAGCATGATATCATCCCCTGGGAAAAGCCTTCCCTCCTGCACCTCCGCGAGCACCTCTATAATTCCCTCGCGCTTTTTCATCTCATACAGAATTTCTTCCAGTCGTTTCCGGTCAACATTCACAAACAGTTCGCTGACAGGCCTTCCATCCCTGGATGTATTTCTTACCACGCCGTTGTGACAAAGTATCATTCCCGCTTTTTTATAATCGGGATGAGATTTAACTCTTTTTATCATATTTGTCAGATCCATTGTTACCTCCCCTGTTCCACAGAAAAACTGTTTACCATACAGAAACCACAGAAATCAATCGCGCTCTTGACTGCAATGGGCAACTATGCGAAAAAGACAGGCATGTACAGGGGAAGAAGATCAGGAAAACGCCGGAGAAATCTCCAGAAGATGGGAGATTTCCTGCAGAAGGCTCTAAAGAGAAAAAAAATACTCCTGGACCTGATAGATTACCGCATCCTGGATATCTGGAACAGGGCGGTCGGACCCCAGATATCGGCCCATACAAATCCATTCAAATTCAAGAACGGCACATTATTTGTGAACGTCTCGGATCCGGCCTGGATGCAGCAGTTGCGCTTCATGAATCAGGAAATCATGGACAAGGTCAATCTCGATTGGGAAAAGGAAGAGATAAAGAATATCTATTTCTCGATAGGCGACATACATCACACACCCGCAAAGACAACAGATCATTTTATCGATTTCAGCCTGTATCCATTAAAAGAAAGGGACAAAAGACTCATCAGGGAAAATCTCTCCCAAGTAGATGATGAAGAACTGAAAGATATTCTGAAAAAGGTAATGACAAAAGAGATAATCAAACGCAGGCTGAATGAGTAAAAGACGTCCCGCTGAGAATATCATCCATCTCATCAGAATATCTGTCGTCACTTCCATAGATAAAAAGTGGCGGCATTATTTCGAGTTCTTCTCCCGCGCCCTTGACACCCTCGGCAAGTATAAACGCCGCTCCCGATGAACTGCTCGAATACACTACGCGGAGCTTTTTCGGTTCCATATCATTCTCCCGCATTCTGGTGATCAGTTGAACGCCCCTCGAAGCGGGATAGATGACATACACACGCCCGGAATCCTTCAATAGATACCTGGCAGAGACAAGGAAGTCATCTATTGTTCCCCTGATCTCATGTCTCGCCACGGCCCTTTCGTGGTTCGGATTTATTCTTCCCGAATTCAATCTCCGGTAAGGCGGATTAAATACAGCCACGTCAAATGACCGCGGATCAAATATCTCTTCAATCCTCTTCACATCACCGGGATACACCCTGATCCTGTCTTCCAGACCGTTCAATTCTATATTTCTTCCGGCTATATCAGCCAGTTCCTTCTGTATCTCCACTTCCGCTATACTTACCTCCGCGAACCTTAGCGCCAGAATCATGGCAATGACACCACTTCCGGTTCCCAGATCAACAACGCGGTCACCCCTCCTGAGAGTAACGAAATGTGCCAGCAGCGGAGAATCCACAGAAAAGCGGTATCCCTTTTCCTTCTGCAGAACCCTCAGAGAACCACTAAAGAGTTTATCCATAGTCTCATCATTACGTTTTAACATAGTAAACATAGGGGTCAGGTCTTGCTTTTTGCCTTTTTCGTAACCCAAGTTTAACCCCATTTTTACGAAAAGCAACAAAAAAAGGGTATTTTTAGTGGTTACACACACGTAACCTGTTGATATTATTGGAGGCAGCTTTTAAGGAGCCGAG
>JAFDAI010000061.1 GCA_019313905.1 Deltaproteobacteria bacterium
ATCATCAAGCTGGAAAAAGCCATCCCCTTCAATAGCAAAGTCGAATGGATTGCCAGTCTGCATATAATCACCCTGGCCAAACATTTTTTGAACAGCCACCGGTTTTACGCCCATACCGATCTCTATACCAACCGGCAACTGACTCCCGCCGGATGTCTCGGCCCCTGATTTTGAAGATATCTGATACATGAGATCCTGAAAATCGGCCCTTGCCTTTTTAAATCCCACAGTATTGATGTTGGCCAGGTTGTTTGCAACAACGTCCTGGCTTATTTGCTGCGCCTCCATACCGGTTGCAGCCGTCCATAAAGCCTTTATCATGTTGATTCTCCCTTAGTAGTTGTTGAGTGGTTGAGTGGGGAAACAATTTCCAACTACTCAACCCTGTCCGGGTTACAATTTTCCGATGCGGTTTGTTGACAATCTGTCCTGTTCCGATATGGTTTGAATCGCTTTCTGGTACGATTCAAAAGTGCGTTGTATATTGATCATTTCAACCATTTCTTTTATAACCTGTACATTGGAAAGTTCAAAGTACCCGGATTGGACGCGTGCATTTCCTTCCTCTTCTGCACCTGCCAGGCTATCAGGATTGTGGTAGAAACCCGCACTAAGTTTGACAAGGGCAGACGGTTCGCGAAAGCTAACGATCTTCAATGCATCAACTTCATTGCCATCCACACTTATCATGCCTTCTTCGCTTATCTGGATGTCATTCCCCTCAATTACGATTTTTCCGCCTCTGCCAAGAACATAATCTCCGTCAAGGGTCACCAACTTTCCGTTTTCATTGAGGGTAAACCTTCCATCTCTCGTATAGGCAACGCCGTCTTTTCTCTGAACAGCAAAGAATCCTTCTCCGTTTATTGCCAGATCCAGGACATTGCCGGTTTTCCGTATACTCCCCGGGGAATAATCAACTGCTGTTGCCGGTCTCTGCATGGGATTGCCTTCACTTATCCCTCCTGCCACGTTCCCCTCTAAAAAATGCAACAGTCCTGCTTTGAACCCGGGGGTATTAACATTGGCAATATTATTCGTGGCACAATTAAGCCGGGCAATCTGCCCTATAGCCACACTTGCCAGTATTCCGATGCCATTGATCATGCTTTCCTGCCTCCTCTTCTGTGTGTGAAGTAGAGCAATTTGCATGCCACATGGGTCGGGGGGCAGAAGAACGAAGGACATTGAGTAGTTGACTCGTTCCCACGCGGAAGCGTGGGAACGAGGGCTTCTGTTAGCGTCAGGAGGCAGGCAATTTTGTTCATAGCAGGCAATTTTTTCCTGACTGCCGATTGACTCTTTCAATCATTGGCTTTTTAAAACAGGAAGGGATATAAAAAGAGAAGCTTAACGAATCGTACCATCTTTAACCTCTGACCTCTGTTCTCTGTACCGTTCATTAAGCGAATAAACAAAGGCCAGGATTTCAGCAACGGCCTTGTAAAGCTCAGGAGAAATCTGTTCATTTATATCAAGCCGACTAAGAATCTGTGCCAGGGCAGGATCCTCTTTTATCGGCACCCCATGTTTTTTTGCGAGCTCTATAATCTTTTCAGCAATAACGCCACGTCCCCTGGCTGTAACCTTCGGCGCCGGATCTCTTTTGCTGTCATATTTCAGGGCAGCGGCAATCGTTGTCTCTTTTTTGTCTTTGTTCATGAAAACACCTGAGATAGCAATAGTTCATAGTTATCGGTTTACGGTCACACCTTTTTTAATAAACTAACAACAACTGAATCATTCTAACTGTAAACCGTGAACGATTACTAATTACCTTTATCTCATGCCAGAATATCCACGCTCTCCAGGGCAAACAGGTTTTGAAACTCGCGATGCTCATTTTTTATCTTTAAATTATCCTTCTCTGTTACACACTTCAGATAATCTATCTCATATCCCAGAGCCATGAACCTATCTCCGAGTTCTTGCAGAAAAGGTCTGATAAAATCGCATACATTTTCATTCCCACACTTCAATACACAGCCTATCTTTCTTGTTTTAATCTTTGCTTCGACAACAATATCACCCAGGACATCCATGTTCAGCAGAAACAGGACACTCTTCTCTTTCCGGCGACCTTTGCCTTCCTGATCTCCGAATTTCACATATATCTCTGCCAGGCCCATATTCTCCGGGAACAGCAACGGAATTTGAAATATATATTTGCCTTCATATTCCTGAAACAGATAATTTACCGCCTGATGAGATTCAATTGTCTGCAGGGACGAACGGACAAATCCGGCAAGTTTTTCCGCCGCGGGAAGATTTTCGATTTCCATCAACGATTGAAGTCTGCCGGACACTCTTAGCAAAAGTTCCTTCAGATTTTGAGGGGCATCCGTCGTACCACCAGATCTTCTTTTCAGTGTCTCTCTCAGTTCCTTCTCCATCAAGTAACCGAATTTATAGATATAATCTCTAAAAAAAAGGGGGCTTTTCAAACTTTCCCTGGAAAATATCAAAGATTTTAAAATGTTTTGTATGTTTCTGACATCTTCCTTTTCGAAACGCCCTGCAAGTTCCCCTAATTTTTCATGATTAAACCTGTCAATCCCCTCCATGAAAAACTCAGAGAGGGCCTTCGGGTTTGAACGGTAGAATCTTAAATAATCCATCAACCTGGGTTTTTGCGATATCTCATTCTGAACAACATGAAGGACAACCCGGGGATGAAGCTGCGCTACCCTTACCGCAATCTTTTCGCCTTTCTTGAGCGGCAGCCCGGAATATACCATAACCGGGCTGTTTTTCATCAAAATCAGCGCTTTCCCATAGCGAGCACTTTCTACGATTTCCGCTTCCACCACTTCACCAACGGAAAGAGGGGGCAAAAATTCCGCTTTTTTTTGAATTTGCAACAGATGATTTAATTTATGTGACGCTATTGTGGGAGTAAGAATCTTCATTCTTTTTTCGATGAAGGTCTAAAATAAGACATATCTCTCCTTCAGTCAGATTCAATATATCCGCTATCTCTTTTTCAGCCAGACCCTGGCCGGACATTTTTAGAACATCTTCATACTTTTTCCCCCGGCTTGAATCTCCTGACTTTCGATCTTCAGACCTGGCATCTGATTCTTTTGTAAGAGTTTTCAATCGATCTTCTTTTTCACTTAGGGCGTATCCGATTTCTTTAACTTCATTCAAAACCCGGAAAAGATAATCGGTAGAACGCCGGGAGTCTTCAATCAACTCCCTGAATTCAGAAAAAGCTTTTTCATCTAATTCAGGAGACCTCCTTTTCATCTCTCTGTTTGCCATACGAATAAGAAATATAATAGCAAGGCACAGCGCCATATCAGCGATGATCAGAAGCCCCAACATGAACTCTATGGTCATTTCATACCCTTATGTCTATTTTTCCCTCAGATTCATTCATGGACAGTTCACCGGCAGCACCAGCTTTCCCTTTTTTCTTCTTCGCGCCATTTTTCCCCGGGTTCCTTTCCCTTTTGTCACGATCCTCTTCCTCCCTGAGCATAAGCCGCTGCGCTTCTTCAGGGTCTTTAACCTTTTCCCTCAACTCTCTCTTCTCTTCGGCCAGTTGAGCTTCAAAATGTCTCTGCTGAGCGTCGGCCTGCTGCTGTTGAACCTGTTGAACACGCTCAACCGTATTGGATTGCAATAATATCTGCTGCACATCAAGCGATCTAAGCATTACCTATTACCTATAGTTGTTTTATCGTCACAATTCACTACAACCTTTAACCCCCTGATCCCTGATAAGGTATCCTTATCGAAATAACATTAAAACCTGACTCATACGCAATCTGAAAAAGAGCGCCGTACTTCTTCAGGAGAGACAGCGCATAGAACAATCCCTTCTCTCCATCCGGATCATGAAGGAAGTGACCGGTTGAACTCAAATTTTCGAGCATTTCCTCTCTTCCAACAATGGGCTCTCCGGTGTCCTTGATTTTGACACACACATGTGAATTATCATAAGCTGTGGAAATAACAAGCTCCTTTAATTCGCTGTCTTTCATGGAATTCATTGAGTGTCTGATTATCGCCGACAGAGAATTGGAATAATCGGCTTTTGTTCCCGATACTTCGGGAATTTCTCTGTCCAATGTCATTCTCTTTTTGATATTATGCTTAAAATCATGGTAGAATTGAAAGAATGTTATTTCGGCCTCGATAAGTTCTGACAGGTTGATTCTTTGCAAGCCAGTATCGTTCAGCCTCTGAAATTTTCCTGCCACATCGTTGAACAAACCAAAAAGCATATCTGTTTCCCTTACAATCAAACCGGCGTCACAAATTATCTTTTTACAGCCTTTCAGTATCTCATCATCTGTCTTATAGTCATTATCTGTAATAAGCTCAAAGTTCTTTTTCGCTTTCTCCTCTAAAAGCCCGGAACGACCCAAAATCCCGCTTAAGGGGTTGGCAAAGTTGTGAAGAATGCCGGGGATAAGCTCCTCAAAAGTCAATTCAAACTCCTTTTTCAGTTCATTAGAAATTCTCTCTCCGTCCCCCGGTTCCCATTCAGCTTTCACCCGATTCCTCCAACTCCTTTATTTTACAACAAAACAAACTTGGTAAAATACATTTTTTTTATTGTTTCATCATCCATAAAATTATTCAATCTGATTTTAATTGTTTCTTGCAACTCCTTTCTGATTTCAGGCGAACCCGACAGCTCTTTCAACGCCTTATATATGATTTTCCTCAACCCGGTCCTTTCTTTTGGCAACTTCATTCCTTGATTCAGTTCAATGGCCACATCACAAATCAGAATCCTGTCCTTCCTGTTACTATCCTTCAAAGGAACAACGAAATCATTAAAATATTCAAATCTTACTTCCGTGGAGGCGGTTTCCCGCAAACCCTTCTTAACAAAATCTATTTGTTCCTGATCCCCGGGCCCTAATTCCTGACCTCTAATAAACCCGCTGTCTGCAAACACCGCGACACACAGGCACATGGCTATCAGTACTTTTTTGTAATATCCGGTAGTAACAAATCGGCTAAGTAATGTCATGTCTGAATTTCTTCAAGCCTCCCCTTAATCTCAGTATTGCCTGGGAATGGATCTGGCAGATCCTTGACTCCGTCAGGTCCAGGGTCAGTCCTATCTCCTTCAATGTCAACTCCTCATAATAATAGAGGGATAATACCAGTCTCTCTTTTTCGGGAAGGGAATCTATCGCATTTTTCAATGCCTCTCTGATTTCACTGCGAGCGAGAAGGGAAAAGGGATTGTTCCGGTCCATTTTCTCCAGCACATCATCCCGGCCATATTTTTCACAGTAATCCGGGGGCAAATCGTCGCTACTCAGAATGCAAACACCCCTCGCTCCATCAAGAAACCTATAATACTCTTCAAGCGATATACCAAGATGATCCGAAACCTCTTCATCTGTTGGATGACGCCCGAGCTCCTTCCATAATGTTTCAAATGCCTCTTCCAGCCTTGTTTCTTTGCTTCTTACGGATCTGGGCACAACATCTATCGATCTCAATTCATCTAATGCAGCCCCCCGGATTCTGAACCCCGCGTATGTCTCAAACCGCACATTTCTCGTTTCATCAAATTTTTCCAGGGCCGACATCAATCCCATTATGCCGGCATTGATTAAATCATCTTTATTCACGTGATCAGGAAGTCTCATGGCAATCCTCCCGACAATATTCTTGACGAGAGGCGCATATTTCATTATCAACTTATCACGCTTTTTTTTATCAGTCATTTTTGTCAATAATAGACCTGTCAAAAAATTTAATGGTTCCGTCTTCATAATCTTTCGGTTGCTTTCGGCACAGCTCTTCGACAATCTCAGACATGCTTTTGCTTGCCTTCGAATCAGGAAAGGCCTCTGACAGCAATTTTTGTTTTTTCACTGCCTTTGAAACATTCCTATCATGGGGGATATACCCCAGATACTCAATTGGAAGATCAAGGAAATGATTCGTCGCGTTGCTCAATCTCGAATAAACCTCTCCGGCCTCATTTGAATCCCCGGCCATATTGACAAGCAGAGTAAATCGCCTTGCCGCGTAACCCTGATAAAGCACTTTGATTAAGGCATAGGCATCCGTCAAAGATGTAGGCTCAGGTGAAGCAACTACTATAATTTCCCCGGCTACCATATTAAAATACATGACATTGCCGGCAATTCCCGCGGCTGTATCGATAAGCATAAAATCGAAGTCTTCATCCAGTCCGTCCAGTTCTTCGAGAAGAGTAAATTTCTGCCCTTTTGACAACTCCGCCATCTCTGGAATTCCCGAGGCTGCCGGCAGAATCTTGACACCCCCCGGACCCTCGACAACGGCCTCCGACAGGTTTTTTTCGCCGCGAAGAACATGGTGCAGGTTATATTTTGGAGTAATGCCCAGGATTACATCTATATTGGCCAGTCCGGCGTCCGCATCAAGCAGTAAAGTTCTTTTCCCAATCTTCGAAAGAATATACGCAAAATTTGCCGTTATATTTGTTTTCCCGACACCCCCCTTGCCGCTGGTAACGGCAATGACGCGGGTATTACCGTTGTGTCTTTTCTGCATGATTGCCGGGGGCATCATTTTTGTTTTCATTTCTCTCAACATTCCTACCTGATCCACTAAAATTACCTCCTTTACAGGGGTCGGATTTTGGGGATCGGGGATCAGCCTGTTACGCCTGACTCCTGACCTCTGACGCCTGACTCCTGACCCTCCGACCCCACTATCAGCCTTGCAAGCTTTGCAGGGTCCATTTTTTTTAAATCACGTGGAACATTCTGCCCATCGGCGACGTAGAATACCGGTTTCCCGGCATGGTCAATAACATTGTAGATTGAACCAAATTTCCTTGAGTCATCCAGCTTCGTGAATATGATGCTGTTATAATCTACAATGTCGAATTTTGTCGCGGCATCCATCATGCTCTCCCGGCTTGATGTCATGCTTAAAACAAGATTCGTTTCCAAGGGAAGACCCATCGTAAAACATTCCTTCAATTTCAATAAATATTTTTTATCGCCACAACTCTTGCCCGGCGTATCCACCAGTATAATATCTCTGTCGGCAAACCTGTTCAAAGCCCTCTCGAACTCCTTTTTTTCAGAGGCAATCTCCACGGGAACATCCATGATATCCGCGTATGTCTTCAGCTGTTCCACTGCGCCTATCCGATGTGTATCCATCGTTATGATACCCACATACAATTTCTCTCCGAATAAACAGCGGGCGGCCAGCTTTGCCAGGGTTGTCGTTTTCCCCTCGCCGGAGGGACCGACAAAGGCAGAAATCCTCTTTTTCCCCGCATCCCTGTAAGAAGAGGCAATAGAGCGTTTTATCATATCCTCAGCGGCGCTCAGGGCATGATAATAGTTCTCCGGCTCGGCCGCCGTCGAGCCATCGTTCTTCAATTTCTCTATTAACGCACACGCTCGCTCCTTCGATACGCCAACTGAAATCAGGTGATAATAAACTTTTGACAGAGGAGAAGAAACGCCCCTATTCCTTTGAACGCCAAGGACATCAAACAGGGCGCTCATCGTCTCCTTTATCTCAGCAAGCTCGGCATAAACGCCCCCTTCCTTTTTAAAATCCATAATAAAAGATTTCAGTTCGTTAACATCTGATCTGATTAGGGAAAATGTGTCTGATCTCTCTTTCTCACCTTTTCCGGCTTCACTTCCTCCCGGGATTTCATAGTTATCATCCCTGGCGGCAACCACCTCAAGCCTGCCATTCAACCTTTTGCTGGAAAGCACTATGGCATCCGGGCCCAGATCCGCCTTTATCTTCCCCATAGCCTCATTTGCGCTCAGTGCCTCATATCTTTTAATCTGCATCTTTTGTCACCAGCATACCCAGAGATTTGATATTTACATCACGGGTAATTTCATTGTGGGAAAGAACAACGATATTGGGAAAAAACTTCTCCAGTATCTTTCTTAAATATATCCTGACATTGGGCGAGCAGAGGATAATTGGCTGCAAACCTTTGCCGGTAAAGGTTCCGACAAATTTCTGGAGATTGCTTACAACCTCCTGTATCAGAGTGGGGTCAGCCGCGACGAATGATTCATATTCCATATGCTGAACAGATTTATTAATGTTGTCCTCAATGTCGGGAGAAACCATAACAACCGTTATGTTTCCATCCGCATCCTTATATTCTCTTGTTATCGTCCTGGACAGGGCCTGTCTTGCATATCCGGTCAACATGTCAACATTTTTTGTCATAGGCGCATAATCCGCCAGTGTTTCCAGTATCGTGAGTATATCGCGAATAGAAATTCTTTCCCTCAAGAGCCTCTGAAGCACTTTCTGAAGCGTGCCGAGCGGAATGACATTCGGAACAAGTTCCTCAACAACCCTGGGATGACTGCCCGCCAGACTATCCAGTAAAGACTGAACGTCCTGCCTGCTCAACAGTTCATCTGCATGCGTTTTTACAATTTCAGTCAAATGGGTCGTGATAACTGTGGCCGGATTGACAACAACAAAACCCTTTGCCTGAACCGATTCTTTCTCTTTTTCATCTATCCAGACGGCAGGCAGGCCGAAGGCGGGCTCTTTTGTTTCCGTTCCCTTTACCCTTGCGCCCTCATCCCCCGCGGTTATTGCCAGATAATGACCCATCTCTATTTCTCCCTCTGCTACTTCAACACCCTTCAGCTTGACAATATATTCGCCGGGCTTTATCTGCAGGTTGTCTTTTATATGTACGGAAGGCATAACAAAGCCCATTTCAACGGCCATCTGTCTCCTCAGGGCTTTTATTCTCTCAAGCAATTCCCCTCCCTTCCCGGCATCAACGAGGGGCACCAGGCTATATCCCATCTCAAGTTCAAGGGAATCAAGGGGCAGAAGGGACTCTATGGACTCCGCCACCGCTTCCACCAGCGGCTCTTCTTTCGTTTTTTCGACTCTCTGTGACGTTTTGAATGTTCTATATGCGGCAAATCCCGAAATGAGAGAAAGGAGCAGAAAAGGTATCCTGGGCATGCCGGGAATCAAACCAAATATCAGGAGTATGATCGAAGCCGTGGCAACCGCCTTTGGATGGACAAAAAGTTGTCCCTTTATTTCCTTGCCCAGATCAGACGAGGCTGTAGATCTGGAAATAAGCATACCGGCGGCAGTCGACACAATCAACGCCGGAATCTGCGTTACCAGCCCATCACCCACAGTAAGAAGAGTATAAACGCGAGCGGCATCCGCCACCGGCATGCCCTGCTGCAGCACGCCGACAATCAAACCACCCAGAATATTTGTTATGGCAATAATAATCCCGGCTATCGCATCCCCTCTGACAAATTTGCTCGCCCCATCCATCGCGCCATAAAAATCCGCCTCCAGCCCAATCTCGCGCCGCCTTTTTCTTGCCTCCGCATCTGTAATAAGTCCCGCATTGAGATCGGCGTCAATGCTCATCTGTTTCCCGGGCATCGCGTCCAGTGTGAATCTTGCCGTCACTTCGGCTATCCTCGTGGCGCCCTTGGTTATC
>JAFDAI010000114.1 GCA_019313905.1 Deltaproteobacteria bacterium
CATACCACCCGAAAACGTTTCGAGGTTCAAACCCTACGTGTTCCACTTCAAAGAGTACACAAAGGAAGACTTCATAAAGGTCGTGGAGAAGTTCCTGGTCGAAAGGGAAGGCGTCGAGCCCGAACTCGCCAGCTACATAGCCCAAAAGGTTTCACCCCACACCAGAGACGTCAGAGCCGCACGTGGACTCGGAAGGGTGTGCAAAAACCGGGAAGAAGTGAACAAAAACATAGAAATCCTAACGAAGTACGGGGGTTTCAAAGGGTAGAAAAAGGGCAAACGCGCGATAGCCCACTTTTTGGAGGCAAGGATACACATCCAGACTACTTCAACTTCCTCTCCTCATATCTGAGGATTAGAAGCTTTAAATGAGGTCGGTGAAAATAGTAAAAGGGTCATGGAAGATGTCTGGCTGGTCTCTCAAAGGCACTCTCTCGGATGTAGGTAAAAAAATGAATGCTGTTGTGGAAGTGGAAATCAAAAATTCTCCCTCAGGTTGGATATCTTTCGTAAAAGTATTTGCGCCAACGGAAATAACCATTCACCCTAACCTTGGCTTGATAAAATCTATGTAGAATAAACATGGGTTCTCGTTCTTGTAGTCCATGTTGAAAGCCTCCTAAGATTTTTAGAACGATGTCTTTGAAGAAATGTTGTTTGGACATGTAGCCAAGCCTTCTAATCGTAGAGTATGTAATGTATCCTTGTTCTCTACCATGATGAAAATGATGTTTTACAGGTATGGAAACTTTTATCCATTTGAATCCTTTTGATAATATGTGCTGAGTTATGACATAGTCTTCATGACATGGAATTTTGGGCATTCTTAGACTGGTGAGTAAAATTCTCTTGATAATAGTAGCACCTGTAAATCCTCTTGCAAATTTTCCTTGTAATTCAACAATCTTACCATGCTTAAACAATGTTTGGTACCATACTCGATTCATTTTTTCTAACATTATTTCTTTTTTCGTTCTTGGTATGAAAGATACAAATGATTCTATTGCCCCAACATCTTCGTTGAAAAAAGAAAGCATCCTATCCTCCCAGTCATTTGGAATTATCACGTCGCTATCTACAAAAGCGAATAGAGGAGTTGTTACATGTTTTAAACCTAACATTCTTGCGTATGCTATGCCGTTACCTCCGTCTGAATAAATGTACCGAGTGTATTTTTTAGCTATTTCGACAGTGTTATCCGTCGATTCCCCATCTACTATAATTAACTTGTCAACATTAATTCCTCTAAAAATTGAATCTAAACAGTTTGGCAACCAACATTCAGAATTGCGAGTTAAGACAACTACGTCCATGCTTTCGCCCTCAATTCGTTAGCCAAGAATGGAAAAATTTTGATAAGATATTTACCCCACACGCGTCTATTTCCTCTGATTGGGACCCAACATCCCTTATCCACAGTCACCTCAACATTCGGAAAAATCTGTTGAATGACTCTTTTGAACGAATTTTTGTCCCAATGCCACACGTGAGCAGAGTCATACCCTCTCAATTCGGAATAACGGTTTGGAACACGAACTTCCAAAACACCATCAACATTCAGAACTCTTTTGATTTCTCTTAAACATGAAACTGGATTTTTCAAATGTTCGAGCACATGAGAAGCGACAACTTTCTTGAATGTCTTATCTTTAAAGCATAAATGACTTGCATCACATCTAACGTAATTCTTGATTTTCACTTCTAGTTTGCCAATGTCTATGTTTACATCGCCCCTTGGATTGGCTTTGTACCTCCTAGGAAAAGAGGAAACGTCCCTTTCTTTGGCAAATCCACAACCAATGTCAAGAATCACCAGAATTTCACCTTTTCGACTAATCTACGTTTTTGATAACGCTTCACGTACATGGCTACTCCCTCGTCAAAAACTTCCTCTTTTTTCCACCAAGACCAAATCCAACCGTACAACATAAAGAGGCTTTTTAGGAGGTAGGGCTTGGCTCTTAAGTTTCGAACAACTCTAAGTAAGAAATAATACCAAGTGTAGCCTAGCCGTCTCGAGGAAACACCCATCCGAATGGAGGCTTTAAGTCGTCCCGACGTCGAACCGTTCCCAGTTGACCTCTGAACTGAGGCATGGGACTCTTGGAGAGCCATACATTTCCATCCAAGTGTCCTCGCCTTCATTTCTAAGTAAGAATCCCAAGCATTAAGTTCTGGAGCCAAAAAGTTAAATTCAGTGGTCGATTGGTCCCAGCATCCTCTTCTATAGACTCTACAGCCTCCAACAGCACTTACACGAAGTTTCTTTTCTTTCAGAATCACTCCGCTACATATACCGATTGTTTCATCTTTCTTCATAGCCTCGATTATTCTTTCAAAAAATGATGGTTCCAGCACCATGTCGGCGTCTATTTTAGCTAAAAATTCCCAGTTACCAGGTAGGTTTTTGACACCTTCGTTGAATGCTTCGCCAATGTGTTCACCACGTAAAATCCAGCTATTTGGGTAACGACTAAATGGTTTATGAATGACTTTGAAAAAGTTAGGGTGCCTCTGTTCATAGGTTTTTGCTAGAGAGAGGGTTTTGTCTGTTGAACGGTCATCAACGATGATCACTTGGTCGGGTTTAACCGTCTGAGCCAATATGCTGTCTAAGCATTTGGGAAGATGGTTTTCTTCGTTGTGTGCTGGAATGACCACCACAAGTTTGTTCATGTAGCTTTCCCCTCTTTAAATGCAATTTTTGCTCCACAGTTGTGACATCGCCAATACTCGATTCCCATAAAAGTCCATCCAAAATCAACAGATCTGTGCATGGGCTCACCACATTTTGGACAA
>JAFDAI010000003.1 GCA_019313905.1 Deltaproteobacteria bacterium
TCATACTGGCCATATTCCTGTGTATCTGGAGACTCTATGGAGAAGCGCTCATACACATGAAGAAACAGTAAGAATAACATCTCCTTATTATACCCCATAAATAACCCCCCGTCTTTTCCAAAGACGGGGGGTTATCTTTTGGTCTGCGGGCATACCCACATATTCCCAATGTTGTCCGGTTGTCTCTCTCAACTCAAATGCGCTTCATGAGCCACTCATTCAGATCGTCCAGTACCTGTTTTCTCTGTTCCGTCTTCTCATTATATATCTCGTGGTAGAGATCCTTGTAAATGTGGAGTGTCTTATCCTCGGAGCCTAGAGCCTCAAAGAAATTTGCCGATGTGTCTGTATTTGTAAGGTGATCATCACCCGCCAGCTGCATCAGTACCGGAATTTTTATCTCCGGGGCCGAATCGCCGGCGGCTTTCATAGCGGATAAGAACTCGGTAAACCAGCGGGCGCTTACCCGGTTATGAACCAGAGGATCATCCATGTACGCGCGAACTATATCTTCATCATGGCTGATTTTCGATACATCCAGATCATTGTCAAAACTGAATGTCGGCAAGAAGGCAGACATCATCCTACCGGCAAATGCCTTGGCGGCAGGTATATCCGCAGTTAACCCGAGCGCGGGTGAAGAGACGATAGCGCCATCTATCATTTTCGGAAAGTTGGCGGCAAACTGCAGCGCGATAAGCCCTCCCAGACTGTGTCCCAAGAGAAAAACCTTTACGCCTTCAGTTATTCCATCACTGGAGATGCCAACCAGTTTGGAGAGCTCCGCCACGTACTGGTAAAAGGAGAATACATGCCCCCTGGTGCCGTCACTTCGTCCATGTCCCCTGTGGTCCATCGCCCATATGCTTATACCTTCAGGGAGAAGCCGGTCAACAACATTGCCATAGCGCCCGGAATGCTCACCCAACCCGTGTGCAATTACCATCCGCGCCTTTTCAGGGTTGGCCCGATACCTCCTGTAGAAAATCTTTACACCACTCTCACCTATGAAGAAGCTTTCATAATCAGCAGAAAATCCGGCCATGTTTACAATACCTCCTATCTCTGGAAACACGATCCCAATTTTATGAAACCAAACCGGGTCATGTACCGATTGAATTACGTACTCAGCCTCTGAGCAGAATCTCTTCCATCCTGCCCAGCGCCTCTTCCAGTTTCTCAGGTTTGGATCCGCCGGCCTGGGCCATGTCGGGTCGGCCTCCTCCGCTTCCCCCGACAACCGGAGCTATCTCTCCGACTATCTTCCCCGCGTTATAGCGACCTGTGAGATCCTTAGTCACCATACACAGAAGCATGGCCTTATCCCCGACTCTGCTTCCCAGCAGCACAACACCGGAGGAAATTCTGTCCCTCACCTTATCTCCGAAATCACGAAGGGTCCGCACATCAGGTACATCAACCATGGATGCGAGCATCTTAACACCCTTTATCTCCTTTATCTTATCGAGGATGTCAGAGGAATCCTTCACCGCCAGTTTCCCCTTCAGGGCTTCAATTTCTCTTTCAAATTCCTTCTGACGTATCAAGAACTTGCCTATCCTCTCCGAGAGATCCAGGGGACTGGTTCTTACAAGAAGCGCTGAATCCTTCAACGCCTTCTCCATTTTCTCCACATATTGCACGGCCTCCCTGCCGGTCACCGCTTCTATTCTCCTCACACCCGCGGCGACCGCCGATTCATGGACGACTTTCAGAAACCCTATGTCTCCCGTGCGCAGGACATGCGTGCCTCCGCACAGTTCCATACTGAAGTCTCCCATTCTGACTACCCTTACCGTATTGCCATATTTCTCATCGAACACCGCCGTGGCCCCCGTCTTCATGGCATCTTCATAGGACAGTACTTTCGTGTCAACCGGCTCGTTTCTCCTTATATATTCATTGGCAAGTCTCTCCACCCTCTCCATTTCTTCATCTTCTATCCTCGCAAAATGGGTTAAATCGAACCGGAGCCTCTCGGAATTTACGAGGGAACCGGACTGTTTGACATGATCACCCAGCACATTTTTAAGGGCCGACTGCAACACATGCGTACCGGAGTGATTGGCCTCCACTGCCCTCCTCGTTTCGACATCAACTTTCATCACAACGGTATCACCAACTTTTATCTGTCCCTCTTTGAGTTTACCTATGTGTGTAAAGAGATCGTCGAGGGGCTTTTGCGTGTCCCATACATCGAAAAGCGCGCCCTCACCCTCTATGACACCAACGTCTCCCACCTGTCCCCCCACTTCTCCGTAGAATGGGGTTTTATCCACAAATATCTCACCCTTGTCGCCTTCCGAAAGGGAATCGACCCCTTTGTCATCCTTCAGGATTGCGACAATCTTTGAGGACGTTTTGGTATTGCCTTCATGTCCCGTGAACAGAGTGGAAATTCCACCTACGGAAAGAGCCCTGTAGATATCCGCCACCTCTTCTTCTCCACTCCCCCTCCATGACTCTCTCGCCTTCTTTCTCTGGGCCTCCATCGATTTTTCAAAACCCTCCATATCCAGGGACATGCCGCGCTCTCTCGCTGCATCTCCGGTCAGATCGGTAGGAAAACCGAAGGTATCGTAGAGTTTGAACACTATCCCGCCGGGGATTACATCCTTTTCCCTCTTTTTCAGGGACTCTATTTCGTCATTCAATATCCGCAGACCGGCATCGAGGGTTTCCATGAAGCGTTGTTCCTCATTGATGACTACCTTCCTTACATAAGATTCCTTGTCCAGAAGTTCCGGGTAGTAGTCTTTCATTCCCTTTATAACCACGGGAACCATGTCATGCAGGAAGGACCTGTCAAGACCTAGAAGTTTTCCATGCCGGGCTGCCCTCCTCAGTATCCTGCGAAGAACATATCCTCTCCCCTCGTTACTCGGAAGAACTCCGTCACTGATAAGGAATGTTATGGCCCTGCAGTGGTCAGCTATAACTCTGATAGATATGTCGTCTTCTTCGTTATCCTTATATTTCTTGCCGGATACCCCTTCGATGTGCAGAATGATGTCCCGGAAGAGATCGCAATCGTAGTTGCTTTCCACGCTCTGCATAATGGCCGCCAACCGTTCAAGTCCCATACCTGTATCTATGTTGGGGCTCGGCAGGGGTGTCAACGCCCCCGATTCGTCTCTGTCATACTGTGTAAATACAAGGTTCCATATCTCCACATAGCGACCGCAGTCACATTCCAGATTGCATTCGGGCCTTCCGCATCCTGCGTCTTCGCCAAAATCGTAGTATATCTCCGAGCAGGGACCGCATGGACCGGTATTACCCATCATCCAGAAGTTGTCCTTTTCCCCCATACGCACGATGCGTTCAGCCGGCACCCCTACCTTTTTGTTCCATATCTCAAAGGTTTCATCATCATCCCTGAAAATACTTACCCACATCCTGTCTTCAGGAAGGCCCATGACATCCGTAAGGAACTCCCATCCCCATGCTATGGCCTCATCCTTGAAGTAGTCGCCGAAGGAAAAATTGCCCAGCATTTCAAAGAATGTATGGTGACGCGCGGTAAATCCAACGTTTTCCAGATCATTGTGTTTCCCTCCGGCCCTGACACACTTCTGCGATGTGACCGCTCTCGTATAATCGCGCTTTTCCTGACCCAGGAAAAGGCTCTTGAATTGAACCATCCCTGCGTTTGTAAAGAGCAATGTCGGGTCTTCCTTCGGGATAAGCGATGAACTGGCCACAACCGCGTGATCCCGTTCTTTAAAATATTCAAGAAATTTCTTTCTTATCTCACTACCTGTCATCAATATACATCTCCTCGTTCAAGGTTTAAGTTGTAAAAAGTCTTTTCGTGGCGAATCCAAGCATTTTGGGAAAAAGATGCCAGCAGCGCCTGGCGTCAAGAAAATCTAACTGTTTGATCCCGCCAAAGGCGGGAAGGTTTTAAATTTTCAGTCGGGCGCTGACAGCATCCCCAAAATGGTTTTGAGCGAAGAAAACTGACTTTTTACAGCCGCGTCAGGGGTCAAGACTCGCAGTCGTCTTCTTCCATCTCTTTCAGCACGTCCAGTATAAGCCCCACAGGAAACCCCCTGCCCGCGAGGCTCTGCACCAGCCTTCTCTTTCCCTTATATGAGAAGACCTCGCATTCAGACTCCCTGCGAAGTCTCTTCTCAACAAGTTCCCCTATGGCGTGCCGTTCGTCTTTCTCTTCTCTTGCTTCGGCTATAGCTTCTTTTATAAAATCGCGGGAGATTCCCTTCCCTATAAGGTTTATCTCTATTCTCCTGTCACCCCACAGCCTGCTGACAGCGAGGCTTTTTGCCCACTGCCTTGCAAAATTTTTATCGTTCAGATACCCAAGATCGGCAAACCTGTCAACAACCTTCTTGATTGTGGTATCGCTGAAACCTTTTTCCGCAAGTTTGGTCTCTACTTCTTTTATGCTTCTTCCCCTGTATAAAAGGTATCGCAGCGCATTCTGCCTCGCTTTTTCATACAAAGGATCATCATTCACTATTCTTTTTCCTCTACCTTATCCTTTTTCAGGCCGAATTTTTCGCAGACCTCATCCATTATCCTGGCCTTTATATCGGGATTATCCTTTAAAAATTCCTTGGTGTTTTCCCTGCCCTGTCCTATTCTTTCCCCTCCGTACGAATACCAAGCACCCGCTTTCTCAACAATTTCGCTGTCGGACGCTAGATCGAGGAGATCACCTTCCTTCGAGATACCCTCTCCGAAGATAATATCAAATTCTGTCTGCCTGAATGGAGGAGCAACCTTGTTTTTCACCACTTTGACCCGTACTCTGTTTCCTATTACATCCTGTCCCTGTTTTATCGCGGAGATCTTGCGTATATCCAGACGCATGGTTGAATAGAATTTGAGGGCATTTCCCCCGGTCGTTGTCTCCGGATTACCAAAGAATACCCCTATCTTCATACGTAACTGGTTGATAAAGATAACCGTCGTCATGGTCTTGCCTATCGTCCCTGTGAGCTTCCTGAGCGCCTGTGACATCAGTCTCGCCTGAAGTCCCATCTGCGCGTCTCCCATGTCTCCTTCGAGCTCTGAACGTGGCACCAGGGCCGCAACGGAGTCTATAACGAGGACATCGAGCGCGCCACTCCTCACCAGCACCTCGGCAATCTCAAGCGCCTGCTCTCCTGTATCAGGCTGGGATATGAGGAGATCATCCGTATTCACGCCAAGCTTTCTGGCATAAGTCACGTCCAGTGCGTGTTCTGCGTCCACAAACGCCGCTAGACCGCCTGTCTTCTGCGCCTCCGCGACTATGTGAAGCGCCAGAGTGGTCTTTCCTCCCGATTCCGGGCCAAATATCTCAATAACCCTTCCCCTGGGGACACCACCAACACCAAGGGCAAGATCAAGGCTTATGGAACCCGTAGATATGGCGGGCACATTCGATATAAATTCCTCCCCGCCCAGTCTCATGATGGAACCCTTTCCAAATTGCTTCTCGATCTGTGTTATAGCCAGCTCCACAGATCTTTCCTTATCTGTATCAGATATCATAGCTACCTCCCTTTACCGGTATAAATTTATGATTCTGTTTATTAATGGTCTTTTCGCCCAATCTCTGCGTTATGCTCAAAAAATAATCCTCGGAATATCAACTATATGCCTGTGGCTATTTTTTTCGCATGCCTTGATCTTGAACAAAAATCCTCATAAATCAATAAAATCATTTATACCCTCTGAAAAAATTGATCCAAAACTCAACATTAAATTCTAATACCCGCCGAATGGAAAGATGGCAAGTTTCCTGTATACCGCACCGCCGGGCTTCAGCTCACTCTCGAAGAGTATAAGCTCCCGCGCATCAAACCGGAATACACCCAGTTCCTCTATTCCTCCAATTAAAGCTTCTGCTCCGGAGATTATTCTGACACGTGATCGGGCTCTTCCCAACGTAAGGTGCGGTTTAAATGGTCTTTTTTCTCCCGGAAAACCGCATTCTTCCAGATCTCTTTCAACCGCTGCCTGAAGGACCTCCAATCTCTGTACATCTCCGCCTATGCCAAGCCATAATACCCTCGGTTTCTTCAAGCTGGGGAATCCCCCCAGCGAGCCTACATTCAATCCCATGGGGGCAATATCCCTGACGTTTCTTTCGACAACTTCTGAGATACGGTCCACATCATCCTGAAACAGATCACCGAAGAACTTCAACGTAAGGTGCATTCCTTCCGGTCTGGTCCACCTTATCCCTTTCAGTTCGGGCATCAGCCTCTCTTTAATGCCTTCTATCAGATATTTTATACCCGGTGGAAGTTCTATCGCCAGAAATGTCCTAATGGGTTTTCTGTCACTCATGGCAACCCTTTTCAATATCAGGGCCTGTGGACATATTCTCATCCACCGACATTGTTATGTCAATCCATCTCCTTCGACCAGAAACCTCCTCAACATATTCAGAGCTATCTGCGACGATATCTCCTTTATTCTCCTCCGATCCCACCTGAACAGAAACCTGCGGCATGTGGTGCCCTTCCCGGCGGATAACGCGATAAAGACAGTCCCTACAGGTTTCTCTTCCGTTCCGCCCGCAGGTCCCGCGATACCTGTTGTAGACAGGCCTATATCTGTGCCCGCAAGTTTTTTCACACCCTCCGCCATCAGGATGGCGGCCTCTTCACTCACGACGCCATATTTTTCTATGGTTGAAGCGGGCACCCCGAGAAGTTCCACCTTTGAGGTATTGCTGTATGTGACTACACCCCTTTCCAGAAACACCGAGCTGCCCGGCACATCTGTCAGACGGTCGGTTATCAGGCCTCCGGTGCACGACTCGGCTACCGAAAGTGTCAACTCTCTATCAGTTAGAAGAGCAGCTGCCACTCCCTCCATGGTATCATCGTCATAACCGAATATATAACTGTATAGTTGTCCTTCTATTCTTTCACAGACAACTCTGAGATTCTCTTCCGCACGTCCCCTGTCTTCACCTCTGGATGTGACAACCAGATGTATCTCCGGAAACCGGGGATAAAAGCCGATACTCACTCCGGGGATTTCCAGATCTTCATGCGAAAGAGCCTGGTCTATTTGTGACTCGGTACGCCCAAAAGTCTTTATCGTTCTTTTCGCAACATGTTCACGATACGCGATCTTATCTCTAAAGAGTGGAATCACGCCGTCTGAAAACATTTTTCTTGCCTCGGCAGGAACTCCCGGTATAACGGCGACAGGACTGCCGTCTCTATCCAGGAGGAAACCGCAGGCGGTGCCAACAGGATTATCTATGATGCCTGCCTCTTCAGGAAATATGGCCTGTTTCGCGTTATTTTCCGTCCATGGGATGCCAACTCTGTCGAATCGTTCTTTAAGCTGCTTGAGAACGGCTTCATCGATATATAAATCAAGGCCAAACGCACCGGCAACAGCTGTTGTTGTTATATCATCCGCGGTCGGACCAAGTCCTCCCGCGACGACCAGCGCGTCGGAAATTCCCATGAGATAATCAAGACCTCCCCTGATCGCATTTCTATCGTCACCAACGGTCATCACAGCCGATACACTCCACCCCTGCTCGTATAGTTCACGTGCCATAAAGGAAGAATTTGTATCCTGCGTCATGCCGCTTGTTAGCTCGTTTCCTATGATCAGTATTCCGATATTCATTCTATTCCATTAAATCACAAATCTGATAAGCAAAAGCAGCAATATATTCCCGTAAATGCCGGCAACTATGTCATCACCTACAACGCCATAGCCCCCCGGAAGTTTCCTTTCGCAGAGGCGTATGGGAAATGGCTTGATAATATCAAATGCCCGAAAAATTATAAATCCCCAGAATATATGCCAGACAGTCGGTGCAACGAGAAACATGGTGACCTGAAATCCCACTATTTCGTCAATAACGATCCGGCCCGGGTCCTTTTCATTATATACCCTTTCCGCCTCCTGCGAAACATAAACGGCAAAAAGCGAAAGGGCAACAGCCGACAAGAGATAAAGCGACCATGAAAAGCGGGAAAAAACCATATACACAGGTATGCCAACCAGCGTCCCCGCCGTGCCGGGGGCAAAAGGCGAAAGGCCACTGCCCAGACCCGTTGCCGCAATCCTTATGAACCTGTCATGCATGGTATCATGCCCCACTCACTTTATTGCCCACAGGAGTACAATGACCACCCTCCTTTGTCAATGAATAACTCAAGTCCTGCTGTAAACAAGTAATCTGTCCGGTTAGAATGAGCCACCGGGATGTGTCCAATGGGGTGGGCAGCGATATTACAGGAGATCCGGACCTGCGCTTTGAAGGAGTGCGCGTAGTCACGGACAAAGGGTTGCGGAAAACCGGGGGATATCATACCTGTTTTCAAAACGTTTTATCATAGTATGCTGTTGCACCATCAATGACATCACGTGATTCAGATAGAATAACCTGAAATCGGGTACTTATGATGCTCACTGTATGCTTGACTCGATGTTTTAAAAATGAGTATATATGTAACATAAAAAGTACGGAAAACCCTTTACGGCAAGAAAAAAACCTGTTGAGATTACCATGGATTAAAGGGAGGAAACCATGAGACAACCAGGCAGAATGAGCTTCATCATGATTTCATTCATTCATGAAACATTATACGGACTTTTAAGAAATTCACACAGAATCTTACATGCTGCGGGACTCAGACCGGGACAGGCAGTGCTGGAAGTGGGCTGCGGACCGGGTTTCTTCACCGTGCCGGCCGCTAAAATTGTGGGGCCTGAGGGGAACATCCTTGCCTTCGATGTCAACTCCTTCGCCGTGGAACATGTGCAGAATAAAATTGACGGGGCTGGCGTAACAAACGCAAAGGCCATTATTGCCGATGCCGCCAACATGGGCCTGCCCAGCCACAGTTTCGATCTTGCCTTCGTTTTTGGTTTAGCCCATCCTCTCGGAAACATGGACGAAATCTGGCAAGAACTCCATCGCGTTATAAAACCGGGGGGAATGTTATCCATCGAGGGCAGATTGAGACCGCCGGAACAATATTTCAAGTTTGAAACGAAAGAGCAGCGAATCGGTCGATATATCAGCAGAGACAGCGATTATAATGAACAGTAAGATATTGCCGGAAAAAAGTATCGTCATTTCAGTTATGATGGCATCTTTCCTTACGACATTTATCGGCAATTCAATGAATCCGGCATTGCCTTTAAATTGAAAGCTTCCGGCATGGTCACAGCCTGGTGCTGTTCGGATTATGATGAGGAAACTTTGCAGCTCAATCCGCGTATTCCAGTTTTATATCGTCAAGTTCCACCATATTGTGGTGTTCTGCCCTGCCGTAGAAATCAATCACATCTCCCGCGAAGCCATATATTCTTCCTCCGGCTTTTACCTCATATTCATGCAGGGGTGCATAGGCCTCTACTCCCCTACCTTCCGGGTACACCGTCTCCTTCGGCTCGTAATCTTCTATCTGGAGTCCCTCCGGCAATCCGTCAAACAGTTCCTTTAATTCATCCCCCAAATCCTTTGTATATGCCCTGTATCTAAACACGAAAGATGCCTGCACAATTCTCTTCTCTGAAACTAACTTTAAATCTAGTTCTTCTTTTCGTCTCTCCATGGCATCTTTCAAGAGCCGCTGCTGAGAACAGCTGCCAATAATAATGTGAAGGCGGCTTCCTTTCATACCAACAAGGTGCAGCATATGGCCGAGTCTGCCTTCATTTTGCACATGATGGTCCTCACCGAAAATTGCCTCTCCCTGAGTCCCCTTTCCCTCAAGGAATCCGATAACGAAACCCTTTACAAGATCAAGTGATCCCTCCACCACCATTTCACAATATTCCCTGTTCATACTGTAAACACCTTTCTTTGTATAATTTCTCACTTCCACTAAAAGAATATAAAGGTGACAAGGAGAAAGACAGGAACGAGAATAGGAATTGAATATTTTATCATATATCCGAAGAAACTGGGCATGTTTATACCAGCCTCCTCCGCTATGGACTTTACCATAAAGTTGGGAGCGTTACCTATATAAGTATTAGCCCCCATAAAAACGGCTCCCGCGGAAATAGCCTTCAGATACAGGATAAACTCCGGATTTGCCGTTGCCGCCTTCGCCGCGAGTGCGCCGGGCACCATAGCCTCTGTAATGCCAAGTTTACCGAGAGCAAGATTGAAAAAGGTAAGATATGTGGGGGCATTGTCAAGGAAGGATGACAACATGCCGGTGACCCAGAAGTAGTGGTAAGATTCTTGTACAACAGACACAAAACCGGACAGGGCACCTTCATTCCCCGCCTTCAATATTGCCAGCGCAGGAATGATAGTCATGAATATGCCCGCAAACAGCTTCGCAACCTCCATAATGGGAAACCAGCTGAAATCATTAGCCTCTCTCAATAGCTTTGATGTAAACACAAGGGAAAGAACCCCCATTGTTATGATACCAAGATCTCTCACTATGCTCTGATATTCCAGATTCACCCCTATTATGCTGAGATGTCCCGGTTTCCAGTAACCACTCATAAGCACGAGGATGATCACGCCAGCGAGAAACACAAAGTTGATAATCCCATCTATCTTGAGGGGAATCTTTTCTTCTACAGACCCGGCGTTTACCTGTTTCTTCTCTTTTCTGTAATAAAGAGTATCAATAACGAAAAACATTACCAGCAATATTCCAGAGGCGGTCAACATGTGCGGCAATATACCTGTTGTAACCCAGAAGAATGGAACATTATGGAGAAATCCGAGAAAGAGAGGCGGATCGCCCAGCGGCGTGAGAGAGCCGCCTATGTTCGCGACGAGAAATATAAAGAAACAGATAATATGTGTCTTCTTCAGCCGGTCCCTGTTCGCCCTGAGAACCGGACGTATCATAACCATGGCCGCCCCTGTCGTGCCCACGCATGACGCCAGAATCGTGCCTATCAGCAGCATAACTGTATTGACTACAGGGGTGCCTTTCAGTGAACCGCCCACGACAATTCCTCCGGCTATCGTAAACAGTCCCCACAGAAGTATAATAAAAGGAATGTAGTCTATCAGATATATATGGAGTATATGGTGCAACGCAACCTTGTGATAGGTGAAGAGGAAGGGCACAGCAAAGAGCAAAGCCCAGAAGGCAGAAATCTTCCCGAAATGGTTATGCCAGAAATGGGGTATCAGAAGCGGACACAGGGCTATAGACAAAAGGATCCCGGCAAAGGGAAGCGCCGTCCAGACAGGCAGTTCTGCCCCGATATCATGTACGCCATGGGCATGGACCGCGGTCTCTGTCGCGATAGCGGAACCCTCGAAGACAAGGTTGATCAACACGCAAATCAGGACAAATGTCAGGATATTCAATAAACACTCTCTCGAACCCCTCACAAGTCAACTCCTCTGCCACACAAAAAAACAAGCCAGGAAAGTTCGCTCCCCCCTGGCTTGAATATTTTAACATTCACATCCCCGGACATACAGGAAGTTGCGCAGAAAATTTCTCTACACCTTTTCTGCAACTTTAAGCCTCTCATTAGCTCTGTCCAGAGTGTTCTTTATTCTCTCATAATCGGCATCATCCTTGTTCATCCCAGCCAGTTCCGCTTCCGCCGATTCTTTGGCTTTCTGCGCTTCCTCCTTTAATATAGACTCAGCCTTCTCAATAGATTCAACAAGAACTGTTGCCTTGAGATTTGTTATTTCCACATATCCTTCACCGGCAACATAATATGTCTTCTTGTTGTCTTTCGTATAATTGAGCTCGCCGAATTTTACAGAACACAAGAGCGGCGCGTGACCAATCAACACCCCGAATTCGCCCTCGCTTCCAGATAGTGTCACTTCTCCGACAATATCGCTGAACGCAAGCTTTTCAGGTGTAACTATCTCCAACATAAGTTCATCAGCCATCTAACAATCCTCCGGCTTAGTCTTCAGCAAATTCAGCTGCCTTTTTCTTGACACCTTCTATTCCCCCGACCATGTAAAATGCCTGCTCGGGAAGGTCATCATATGTCCCCTCCAAGATCTCCCTGAATGCCTTTACCGTATCTGCAACCTTCACAAATTGGCCTTCGGTACCGGTAAACTGAGCGGCCACAAAGAAGGGTTGCGAAAGGAATCTCTGAATCTTTCTCGCCCTGCTGACTGTTAATTTGTCTTCTTCGGAAAGCTCATCCATACCAAGAATAGCAATGATGTCCTGAAGGTCCTTGTACTTCTGAAGTATAATCTGAACATCTCTTGCCGTCTGATAGTGCTCTTCACCCAGAACATTGGGATCAAGAATTCGAGATGTTGAATCAAGCGGATCAACTGCAGGATAGATTCCCAGTTCTGCGATAGGCCTTGAAAGGACAACCGTTCCGTCAAGGTGGGCAAATGTGGTAGCTGGAGCAGGGTCGGTCAGGTCATCTGCGGGGACATATACGCATTGCACCGCCGTGATGGAACCCTTGTTTGTCGAGGTGATTCTTTCCTGAAGTTCTCCCAAGTCCGTAGCCAGCGTCGGCTGATATCCGACCGCGGAAGGCATTCTTCCGAGGAGAGCCGATACTTCGGAACCCGCCTGCGTGAACCTGAATATATTATCAATAAAGAGGAGTACATCCTGTCCCTCTTCATCCCTGAAGTACTCTGCAACTGTGAGCGCCGTCAACGCCACCCTGGCCCTCGCTCCCGGAGGTTCTGTCATCTGGCCATAGACAAGAGCAGCTTTATCGATAACCCCGGATTCTTTCATTTCCAGATACAGGTCATTTCCTTCTCTTGTCCTTTCGCCGACACCACCAAATACCGAAATGCCTCCATGGTGCATGGCGATGTTATGAATCAGCTCCATCATAACAACCGTCTTTCCAACACCCGCACCCCCGAACAATCCCATTTTCCCTCCACGGGGAAAGGGAACAAGGAGGTCAATAACCTTGACACCGGTTTCAAGGACATGCACTGAGGTATCCTGCTCCAGGAATGAAGGAGACTCTCGATGAATCGGGGCTGTCTGCTTTGCGTCTACCGGCCCCAGACCATCAACCGGCTTCCCGATAACATTGAGTATCCTTCCCAGACAGGCCTCTCCAACAGGAACCGTGATGGGGGCACCCGTATCCCTGGCTTCCATCCCTCTTACGAGACCATCCGTTATCTCCATGGCGATACATCTGACTACGTTATCACCAAGATGCTGGGCAACTTCCACAACAAGATTATCCTTTTCATCATTAATGGTCGGATTTGTAACCGTTACAGCATTCATAATGTTGGGAAGGTTTCCCTCTTCAAATTCCACATCGAGCACAGGACCAATTACCTGTACAATCTTTCCTGTATTCATTCCCGTCTCCTTACGTAGTTTGTCCTATTATATGCAGCTACCCCTTTGCCGATAGCGCTTCTGTGCCGCCTACAATATCCATAAGTTCAGCGGTGATGGCCGCCTGCCGTGCCCTGTTAAATTGCTGGGTCAGGCTCTGTATCATCTCTTCGCAATTACTCGTCGCATTATCCATTGCAACCATTCTGGAACCATGTTCGCCGGCTGATGTTTCCAGCAGTCCCCTGTATATAAGCACCCTCAAATACATGGGGATAATATGGGCCAGAAGCTGTTCTTCCGAAGGTTCGTAGATATATTCAATCGAGGACTCGGGGTTTGCCTCATCTGACCCGACGGTAGATGCCGGCAGCAATCTGATTATGACAGGCTTTTGCGAGGCAATGTTCCGGAATTCATTGTAGCAGAGGTACAGTTCGTCATACTCTTCCGCGACAAAGGGAGGCACCGCCTCCCCCGCAATTTCTGCGGCAAGACTCATATCAAAACTACCCAGTTTCTCTATATGCTCACTAACTATATTTCCTTTTTTCCTGAAAGAATCTCTTCCCTTTTTACCGACGGCAATCAAGGACACTTCCTGGCTTTCAACATTCTTTTCCTTTGTGAAATTTGTAACTGCCTTTATTATATTCGTATTAAATCCGCCGCAGAGGCCTCTGTCCGACGTCATCATAATTACCCTGACCTTGCGTGGCTCACGCACGGCAAGCAGGGGACTAGTGGTCGATTCCGCTCTACCGGCCAAACTACCGAAGACACCCATAAGCTTATCCGCATAAGGCCTGAAATTTTCCATTTTCACCTGTGCCGACTTCAATTTCGACGCCGCTACCATGTTCATGGCCCTGGTGATCTGCCTGGTCTTATCTACGGCTACAGATTGTCTTTTAATCTCTTTTAACGATGCACCCATTAACAACCACTCCTCTGTGCCATATCCGGATTATAAAGTACCCGGATGCCGGTTTCCCTACTCGGTAACGAATACCGAATCAAACTCTGTCAACATATCTTTTATCCTGTTGTCCAGTTCCGGACTAAGCTCCTGCTTTTCATCTATCTCTCTCATCAGATCCTGGTGTTTGCCATCCACAAAACTTAGGAGCTGCTTTTCGTAATCCTTGATACTCTCTACAGGATATTTATCTATAAATCCCCTGACACCCGCGTATAATATTATCACTTCCTGAGACAGGGACATCGGCTGATACTGCGGCTGCTTCAGGATTTCGACAAGCCTGACTCCTCTGTTTAGCTGCGCCTGGGTTGCCTTGTCGAGATCGCTCCCGAACTGTGCGAAAGAGGCCAGCTCTCTGTACTGCGCAAGGTCAAGCTTCAAGGTGCCGGCAACCTGTTTCATGGCCTTTACCTGTGCCGCGCCGCCAACCCTCGAAACAGACAGGCCGACATTAATCGCGGGCCGTACGCCGGAATAGAACAGATCAGGCTCAAGGTAGACCTGACCGTCAGTAATGGAAATAACGTTCGTGGGAATAAATGCGGAGACGTCACCAGCCTGGGTTTCGATAATGGGGAGTGCTGTAAGAGATCCACCACCCAGTTTTTCGTTCACCCTGGCGGCTCGCTCCAAAAGTCTCGAGTGATTATAGAAGATATCTCCGGGATATGCCTCACGTCCGGGGGGTCTCCTCAGGAGAAGTGATATCTGCCGATAGGCCACTGCCTGTTTGGAAAGATCGTCATACATGATCAGGGCGTCCTGACCGTTGTCCCTGAAATATTCTCCGATGCTGCACCCTCCGAACGCGGCTATGTACTGCAGCGTTCCCGGATCACTGGCACAGGCTGAAACGACACATGTGTAACTCATGGCATCGTGTTTCCTCAGGACTTCCACCACCTGCGCCACTGTCGATTTCTTCTGTCCTATGGCAACATATATACATTTGATCCCTGTATCCTTCTGTCTGATAATGGCATCTATGCATATCGCCGTCTTACCTATCTGACGATCCCCGATGATGAGCTCTCTCTGTCCCCTTCCGACAGGCGTCATGGCATCAACAGATTTCAATCCCGTATAGACAGGCTGGTTAACCGGCTGTCTGTCGATAACACCGGGCGCGACCATTTCTATTCTGCTGTAAGTATCTGTCTCTATCGGGCCTTTCCCATCCAAAGGCTCTCCCGTGGCATCAATAACGCGCCCCAGGACGGCCTCTCCCACAGGAACCTGCGCTATCTTGCCTGTTCTCTTGACTACATCGCCCTCTTTGATATGTATGTCTTCGCCCAGGATAGCGACACCAACATTGTCTCTTTCAAGGTTGAGCACCATTCCCAATATACCACCGGGAAACTCCAGAAGTTCCATGGCCATGGCATTTTCCACACCGTAAACTCTGGCAATACCATCGCCAACCGACAGGACGGTACCTGTTTCACTGACATCCAGTTTCTTCTCATAATCTTTTATCTGCTTGGAAATTACCTGCGTTATTTCCTCTGCCCTGATTGCATCCATCCTCTACATCTCCTCCCTTATGAGTCCCCTTATGTTGTTCAGCTGAGCTTTAACACTGCCATCGTAAAGGGTATCGCCGACCCCTATAACAACACCCCCCAACAATGATGGATCTTCGTCAATAACCATCTCAACATTTTTTCCGGTCAGGCCTTCCATCTGTTTCCTGATCCTCGCGGACAGTTCACTTGACAGTGGGAATGCCGTTTTTACGCCGACCCTTACTTTATTTAAGACATCATCCATATATCTTTGATAACACTCTTCAATCTGCTCAAGGATATCAACCCTCCTCTTGTCCACCAGCAGCATCAGAAAATTCGACGCAGTGGTCGACATGCCAATCTTACCAAGAATATCCCCTATAACGGCCGATTTATCAGAATTGTCGAATACGGGATTGGCAAAAAATTCCGACAGATCCCCGCTTTCCTTCAATACGGAAGAGAATCCCTTAAGTTCACCATAGATGACCTCTATTTTATCTTCCTTTTGCGCTATATCAAACAACGCCCTGGCATATCTTTTTGCAATACCGCTACCAATCAATTTCGGCTCACCATCCTATCCAAGAAATCATTGACCATATTCTCATGATCTTTTTCTTTGATGTTCTTCTTTAAAATTTCCTCGGCCATCCTAATAGAAAGCTCTGCAGCCTCCGTTCTGAGTTGCTTAAGGGCCTTTTTAAATTCCTGATCCATCCTGGCCTTTGAATCTTCCTCCATTTTTTTGGCAGATCTTTTCGCCTCTTCTATAATCTTTTCTTTTTCGGCAAGTCCCTGCGCCTTTATCATGTCGGAGATCCCCTGTATCTCTCCCGCAGCCTTGTCCAGCCTGGCGGAATGCTCCTCAAGTCTCTTTTCCGCTTCCTCTTTTGCCGCTACTGCTTCTTCCAGCGAAGTCCTGATGGACTCACGATCAGCAACAAAGAAATTTCTGATAGCCTTGGCTGAAAGTTTGTAAAGGATTACAAACAATACGACAAAATTAAGAATCCTCCAACCAAAGTTGATAATCTTTTCCTTGCCATGATCCTCTCCATGATGTTCCTCTTCGGCAATATCTTCCATGGCTACATCTTCGGCTTCTATTTCCACGCCTTCTTTTGCCCCAATGCTCTGCAGGGTTTTTTCGCTTTGCAGACCGCCCTCACTCTCATGGCTGTTATCAGCAACGGCAAAGGTGGCAGAAACCAATAACAATATCGAGATTAAACCAAAAACAACTAAAAGGCGCTTCATCTATATACCCCTTCCCAATACCTTTTCAGAAATATCCGTAGCTATCGTTCCGGTTTGATCCCTCAGGACGCCCCTGGCTTTATCCGTTTCATTCTGCAGTCTGGTTTTAAAGTCTCCCAGTTTCTCCGAGATCTCATCCCTTACTTTTCCGATTATCGCTTTCCCCTGCTCTGTTCCCTCTTCCTCAATTCCATCTCTCTGGACAACAGCCTCTGCCCTTGCCTGGCGTACTTTCCCCTCGTATTCGGCCATGTTACGCTCTATTGTTTTGTTGAGAGATTTTACCTCCTCATCCGACATCTCAAGCTTCTTATTTCTCTTTTCGATAATTTTTAAAACAGGCTTATAAAGAAGAAAATTCAGTATGAAAATTAACAGGATGAAATTGACCATCTGGATCCAGACTGTGAAATTCAGCTCTACCATTATTGCTCACCATTCCTTGGATTAAGTATTATGTGAGAAATATTCGAAAGTTAAAAACTGATGGACTCGTAAAAAGTCTCAGCAGCTTGTCATTCCGAGTAAAACGAGAAATCTTTACAATATAACACACCAAAAACTCAAGAGCCCTCCCTCTGATCGAAATAAGAGATTCTCTGAGTTTAACTTTTTACAACTGTGCTAAAGACTACCTTGAAAAACTTCCATCAAGATACTTGCCAAAATCGGAGAGTACTAACCACAACTCCAGAACCTTGTCAAGTTTTTTTGGTAGGAGGCCACATTTTAATATCATCGCCTTTCGATAACAAGGGGATCAGGATTTTGTGATGTTTAAGCTTATCCCCATAGTCAAGACAAAAAACAGGGCTGTTTAAGGTGCATAGAGTAAGAAGCCTGTTCTGTTATAGGTATTAATAGTTCTTTGTCATAATATACTTCATAGGGAGTAAGATATCCAAGAGTTTCATGGAGCCTCTCCGTATTGTAAAAGTGAAAATAGATGGGCAGAAGTGAACGTGCTTCTGAAACAGTTCGGTAATCATGGAGATAGACTTCTTCGTATTTCACTGTTCTCCAGAGTCGTTCCACAAAGATGTTGTCATAAACCCGACCACGACCGTCCATGCTGATTTTGATTCCGTCATTCAAAAGAATGCTCGTAAATTCCTGACTCGTAAACTGCATACCCTGGAATATCCCAGGGCATGCATTTTCGAGGGCTTCCTGTAGGGTCTCTGTGCAGAATGCCGTCTCTAACGTCGTAGAAGGCTTCCAGGAGAGGACATACCGGCTGAACCAGTCTAATGTGGGCCACCAGATAGACAAAGCCATGAAGCATCCGGATATACGTAATATCGACACACCATACCTGATTGGGATGATCAATGGTCAATTCCCTGAGCAGATAGGTATACTTTATATGTTTCTTGTGGGATTTGCTCAGTCGCGGTTTCGGATAGATCGCTTCAATACCCATCAACTGCATTAATCGGCGAATCCGTTTAGGATTTATCTGGTGACCCTGCCGTCTAAGCCAGGCGGTCATCTTGGGGACCCCGTAAAAGGGTGTACGGGTATACTGCTCATCGAGTAGGTTCATCAGCATGACGTTGTAGCTGTCATCCCTGTCAGAACGGTAATAGTAAGATGACCGGGCTAAATCCAGCAGTTCACACTGCCCCGATATACGGGGATCATGGAATTTTCAGTCTCTATCAACATTCTCTTCTCTTTAACGGAGTATCTGTGATTTTTTTTCAGTCAGTCAAGTTCCACCTTGAGCTGGCCAATCTGCTGGTATAGTTCCGATCGGAGTTCTTCATCATCTTTCTCTTGCTTTCTCCGACGATCTGAAAACAGTCGCGGGAGTTCTTCAAGAAGCTGTTTTCTCCACTGTCGGATCTGATTAGCATGAATTCCAAATTCACTGGATAGCTGGGCTATGGTTTTTTCGCCTTTCGCAGCTTCCAGGGCCGCTTTTGCTTTGAATGCTGCATCATGTCGCTTCCGCAGATTGTGCATTTCACCTTGCCTCCTCAATGTTTTTTCAGGCTAGCATGCACCTTATTGCACTGTCCAGTTTCTGGGGATAGCTATATTTTTTCGATAAGACAACTCCTGTTATTCGCCTGTTTCACTTCCTGAATTTTCAATTTTATCCCTGTCCGACATCTGACACGCACCATCGATTGTCGCGCCCTCCTTCACCTCAAGAATCGCTGTCTTTATGTTTCCTGAAAGTTTGCCCGTAGGTGAGATCTCCACCTTTTGCTTGATATCGAGATCGCCCCTTACTTCACCGGAAATCAGTATGTTGTCAACCGCAATATCCGCTTCAATATAGGCGCCCTCTCCTATGATCAGCGTTCCACTGCCCAATACCTCACCCTTGAATTCTCCGTCGATTCTCACCAAACCACTTAGCACAAGTTTTCCATTAAACTCCGCTCCCTTACCTAAAAATGCCTTCATATCCTCACCACCACTGTCTTTCTTTCTATTCATCATTCAAGATCTCCTCTCTGCGTCCCTCCCCAAAGGGGTACCTGCAGGACTCATAAAACTGTTAAGATTGATACATGTGTAAAAAGTCTTTTTGGAGCGAATCGAAGCATTGCGGGAAAAAGATGTCGGCATTGACTGGCGCTAAGGAAATCTAACTGTTTGAGTGCGTTAGCACGAGTTTTAGACTTTTAGCCAGTCGATACCAGCATCCCCACAATGGTTCTGAGCGGAGAAAACCGACTTTTTACGAAGCCATCAAGGTTGGAGAATAAACCTCCTCATACTCACATTCATCAGCAGACCCGCTCCCGTCATCAAGACAATCATCGAAGACCCTCCATAGCTGAAAAAAGGAAGCGGTATTCCCACAACAGGCAATATGCCGATAACCATGCCGATGTTTATAAGTATACCCCAGAAAACAAACATCGTTACTCCAAAAGCCATCAATGCCCCGGGGAAATCCCTGGAGTGTCGCACAATCTTCAAACCCCACAGGACCAACGCAAGAAATATAAACATCAGGACAAATACCCCTAAGAAACCCCATTCCTCGGCAAAAACGGAGAAGGCAAAGTCCGTCTGTTGTTCAGGCAGAAATCTCAGCTGCGTCTGGGTTCCTTTCAGAATCCCCTTCCCCCAGATGCCACCGGAACCAATGGCAATTATGGATTGTATAATGTGGTAACCAGCTCCAAGAGGGTCCCGTTCAGGGTTTAGAAAGGTAAGTATCCTTTCTCTCTGATAATCCTTTATAAGAAACCAGCACAGCGGGGTTAATATCACACCACCAGAGATAAAGCATACAAGAAATTTCCTGCCGATCCCAACGAAAATCGCCATGCAGAAAACCAGGATCACCAGAAACATGGCAGTGCCCAGATCCGGCTGCTTTACTATCAACAAGAAGGGTATCCCCAGAATTGTCAGCAGCGCCGCCAGATTATCAAAGTGATGACCACTCTCCACATTATCGTTAAAGTATCTTGCCAGAACAATAACTATCGTCAGTTTCATCAATTCCGACGGTTGAAAGGAAAATCCCCACATGGTCAGCCATCTCTGTGAACCGTGTGTCATATTCCCGTAGAAAGAAACCAGCAAAAGAAGCAAAATGGAAACCGCGTAAATAAGATAGGCATGTCTTATGATAATATGATAGTCCACACTGAAGGCTATAACCATCATAATAAGTCCCAGCAAAACCCAGGACATCTGTTTTACATAGAGAAGCTCTCCACCCGTACACAGGTTATACCCGGAGCTATAGAGATTTAAAATGCCTATTCCGCTTATTGAAAGTACCAGCCCCAGAAGTATCCAGTCAAAATGGGTAAGTAATCTGCGATCAATCTTCACATCTTTTCCCTTTTCCGCTCAAGATTAAAATATCCGTCAACAATCCTGCGCGCAATGGGAGCAGCGACGGACCCGCCATGGCCCCCATGTTCCACAATAACCAGAATCGCTATTGCGGGGTCTTTGTACGGTGCAAAACAGACAAACAGGGCATGATCCCTGAATTGATACTGTATATCATCTACATCAGCATCTGTATCTTCCCGCATACTTATGACCTGCGCGGTGCCGGTCTTACCGCAGACATCCCTTTCTTTTCTCTTCAAGGCCCAGCCTGTGCCGTGGGGTTCATTAACCACCCCCCACAGTGCATATCTCAATATATCGATATTTTTCTTGCTAACAGGAACTATTCTCTCTTTTTCAGGAGGAAATTCCTCTACTATCTGTCCATCCGTCGTTTCAATCCTCTTTATAAGCCGCGGTTTATAGAGAATCCCGCCGTTGGCTATTGCGCAATACGCTCTAAGCAACTGCAGGGGTGTAACGAGGGTAAAACCCTGACCTATGGACAACGAGGTGGTTTCGCCTTTCTGCCAGGGTTCTCTGTATCTTCTCAGCTTCCACTCTTTTGTAGGAACCAGGCCTTTTTTTTCTCCAGGAAGAGATATGCCGGTTTTATACCCAAAACCAAACTTTCCGGCATACTCCGCCAGTTTATCAACACCAAGCATCTCCCCCAGATGGTAAAAATAGACATCACATGATTCCACTATGGCGCGATGCAGATTCGCCATGCCATGACCTCTCTTTTTCCAGCACCTGAAAGTCCTGTCCCCCATTCGGTATGTCCCGTTACAGAATACTTCGGTATTTTCTGTTATTAAACCCTCCTCAAGAGCCGCGGCCGCGACAACCATTTTATAAGTGGAGCCGGGAGGGTATTGCCCCGAAACAGCCCTGTTCTGTAAAGGGCAGAGAGGATCTGCCGTCAGTTTCTTCCACCTGTCCCCGGATATCCCGCGGCTAAACAGGTTCGGGTCAAAGGACGGCATGTTTACCATTGCCATAACGAAGCCGGTGCGCGGATCCATAACAATCGCCGTCCCCGCCTTTTCCTGAAAGACATTCCGGCAGATCTTCTGAAGATCTGCATCTATATTGAGGACAACATTGTAACCGGAAACAGGTTTGATTCCCCCCAATACGTTCAGCCTTCTCCCGGCAACATCCACTTCCACCTGTTCCCCGCCGCTCTTACCCTTGAGATATCGATCCAGAGATTTCTCAATCCCGTACTTCCCTACTATGTCATTTGACCTGTAACCGGAGTAGATATCCCTCCCCAGCTCAGAACTGCTTATATTCCCAACATAACCAAGGATGTGGGCCATCATCTCTCCATATATATATTCCCTTACAGGGACAACATCGACAACCACACCGGGCAGATCCATAGAATTGGTTTCCACTACGGCCAGTTTATCTCTGTCTATATTCTTGCAGATTCTGACAGGGACAAAAGGCCTTCCGGACTTAAGAGAGGTTTTTTTGCAGGATATTGCGTCCTCGCCCAGATCGCAAAGATTTGTCAACTTATTCATAACAGCTTCTGTATCCTTTGCGGCCTCAGGAATTATGGATATATCAAAAGAGGATTGATTGTCCACCAGGATATTCCCGTGAGTGTCCATGATCAATCCCCTGAGGGGTTTTATTTCCTGGATGCGAACCCGGTTGTTCTCAGAACGCTTCCTTAAATCGTCTCCCCTGACAACCTGGAGGTACCATAACCTAGCAATCAGGAGAAAAAAGGCAAGAGATACCAGCCATATAATCACTTGAATTTTTTTCCTGAACTTTACAGGATCATAGTTGGTCAGGCGATTTTGCTTCCCAGACATTCAATAAAACCTCAAGACGATGAAACAGGACAAAGAAGGCAGGCGCGAATACGCCGGCAGCTACGGCCTGGAGGAGCGAAATATTTAATATATCATAAAACACATTAATACCGTACAAACCCCTGTACATCAAAATTATCAGGGCTTTCTCAAAGAGAACACATACAAATATAAAGCCCATGGTAAAAACCATTTCCCTAGCATATATCTTAAGTGAAGCCACTTTAGAAATCAAAAATATCAGCACATAACTGAGTACAAAGAAACCCGGCACAACACCTGTAATACAATCCAGTAAAAAACCGACGACAAAGGACAATGCGATACCCCTTATGATACTAAGGTAAAAACCCGCATATACAACCAATATCAATGATATCTCCAATCCCGTCTTCCCGAAAGAAAGTATGTCAAAAACGGTTACCTGAATCGCCAGTAAGAACAGTGAGAAAACCGGTAACAGGAGATAATATATCATCCATTATCCTCCTTTCCTCTTAATATAACCAGCACCTCTTCCAGTCTGGTAATATCGGTCGCGGGATGTACCATGATTTTCTGGAATAAACCGGCTTCTCCCTTTTCCACTACGGCAACCTTTCCGATAAGTAACCCCCGGGGGAATACCCCGGCAAGACCTGAAGACACTACTACATCTCCGGTTTTCACGTCTTCGGATCTCTGAACGTATCTCAGCTCACACCCGGAACTGCCACAACCCCGGAGCACACCCTGACATCTGTTTCTCTGGACAAGGACGTCGATATTGCTGTTATAATCCACAAGGAGAAGTACCTTGGATGCGTTCCGCGAAGTTTCCATTATTCTGCCAGCCACGCCCCCCGTACCCATTACCGGAAACCCTGTTTTTATTCCGTCAGCAGTTCCCTTATTGATCAATACCGTTTTGAATACGGAGGACCTGTTTCTTCCCACAACTCTGGCGGCAATTGTTGGAAACTTGAAATCATTCTTCATGTTCATGAGTTCCATAAGCCTTGCACAGTCAAGGGACATTTCACGATAATCACTTACATCTCTCACCAGAGACACAATTTCTGTCTCCAACTCCCTGTTTTTTCTTTCCAGTCCAACCAGCAGGACATACCTTTCCCATGCCCCGGCAACGGAACTGAAAACCGAATCAACTGCGCATTCCAGAGGAACCACCGCCTCCAGCACAACCTTTCTGAGGAAATTCATTCTTTCAGGTGATTTAAAATTCAGAGAAAAGATTATAAGAGAAACAATCACAAAGACAGCTACTGCAGTAACAGTGTAGTATTTCTTGGGAGATGCCATTTCTTACCCTAACCCGAACAAGCCGGAACCAAACAGGATATATCTGTAACCGTTCACGGTTTACAGTTATCGGTTCACAGTTGGAAAAACAGAGAATTGAAATCAATATCCAAAATGCTTCAATCGTTGCATAGTTCACTGAAAAAAACTGTGAACTGTGAACCATGAACGGTTACACAAGAACTTTACAACTAAAGGACTAATTCCTTTCCTGTTCTTGCAATTTGCAGACTTTCGTGATCGGGTTTTTGTTTTTGGTTCTTTGCCTCTGCGACGGCACCCGCAATAGAAGGCAAGGATTCCTTGGGAAAAACATTGTAATCCGGGGGTTGTTGGTGGCTATAACTGGATCGTCACCTCTTTCAATATATGCAGTTCATCTAAGGCCTTACCGGCGCCTCTGGCCACTGCCGAGAGAGGATCATCCGCTATCGTTACGGGCAATCCTGTTTTTTCCCTGAGGAGTACATCCAGATTTCTCAGGAGAGCGCCGCCGCCTGCCAGCACTATGCCCCTGTCGACGATATCACCTGCCAGCTCCGGCGGAGCATTCTCCAAGGCATCTCTTATGGCATCAATTATGACACCCACCGGCTCCGACATCGCCTCCATCACCTCTTCGGAATTTATCTCAACAATCTTGGGAATGCCCGATATAATGTCCCGCCCCTTGACATCCACTGTTCTCATTTCGTCCTCCGGATACGCACACCCGATAGTGATTTTTATCATTTCACCTGTTCTCTCACCTATGAGGAGACTGTATTTTCTCTTCATATACTGCACAATAGCGTTATCTATCCTGTCCCCTGCAACTCTGACAGAATTTGAATAGACAACACCGGCCAGTGAAATCACTGCAACCTCTGTAGTGCCTCCCCCTATATCCACGACCATGGAACTCACGGGCTCTGTTATCGGAAGACCGGCCCCTATCGCAGCAGCCATAGGCTCCTCAATAAGATAGACTTCTCTTGCCCCGGCCGACTCGGCGGTTTCCTTGACCGCTCTCCTCTCAACCGGGGTAATCCCCGAGGGAATAGATATTATTATTCTTGGGCGCACAAAGGTCCTTCTGTTATGGACACGGAGTATAAAGTGACGCAGCATGGCTTCCGTAGTCTCAAAATCAGCTATCACGCCGTCCTTCATGGGCCTTATAGCCACGATGTTTCCGGGTGTCTTACCCAGCATCCTCTTCGCATCCACTCCCACAGCGAGGATTTTCTTTGTTCCTCTGAAATCCCTGTGCACGGCAACAACCGAGGGCTCATCCAAAACAATGCCTTTCCCCTTAACATAAACCAGGGTGTTCGCCGTCCCCAGATCAATAGCCAGATCATTCGATACTACACCAAGAATATAATCAAATAGCAAGCTTCTAACCTCCCCACGTTTATCATAATTGGCTTCCTCCTATACAGTATTTTAATAACCTAATCAATTAAAAATAACCGATAGTCCCTTAATTGTAAAGTTCTTACGTAACCGTTCATGATTCATGGTTAGAAAACAACCAACAGTGGAGATCCTCCTGTTATTCTCCAGAAAATCATTGCATTTTGGGAATTACTATACTACTAATGCCACTCATTAAAATTGATGTACTCGTAAAAATTGAAAGGTGAAAAGTTAAGATATGCTTCAGTTAATGCGAAAACATGCCAGAAACTGGCTCATGAAAGTTATACTTGGTATCATTATCCTCGTCTTTGTCTTCTACTTCGGGTCCATGCGGGGAAGACAGATAACTGAAACCATCGCGGAGATCGACGGATCGCTGATAGCCCACGCAGAGTTCCAGAGAGAGTATCAGAACCTGCTGGACTTCTACCGCCAGCAATATGACAACAACCTTACCGATGATCTGCTGAAGAAATTGAATCTGAAACAACAGGCATTCGACAGACTTATAAATCAGGCGGTAATCCTGTCAAAGGCCGATGAGTTGAAACTGGATGTAAGTGACGATGAACTGAAGGCATCCATTCTTTCCTATCCGGCCTTCCAGAGAAATGGTATTTTTGACAATAACCTGTACCAGCGAGTCCTTCGGTATCAGAGGCTGACACCCGAGGATTTTGAGGCCATTCAGGGACGGATGTTAAAAATAGAAAAGCTGGAGAGGCTTATCAAGGAATCGGCAAAGGTATCCGATAAAGAAGTTCGCGACATCTACAATACCCGGAACAGAAAGATCAATGTGAATTTCATAGCGATAGCCACAGATAACATCAAGGTCAAGACAGGGCCTTCCGAAGAAAATCTTGAAAGATACCTCGAAGAACATGGCGAAGAATTCCGGATGCCCCAGAGGGCAAAGATCGAATATATTATCTTCAAGGGAAAATCTTTTGCCGAGATTGCGGATATATCGGACGAAGAGATAGAAGAATATTACGACTATCATGAAAGCGAGTTTGAAGACAATGGAAAGATAAAACCCCTGCCGGAGGTAAGAGACAAGATTGTCTCCAGATTAAGATCGATAAAGGGTATGGACACAGCATTTAAAGCGGCGACAAAGGCACACGGTACAATCTACCAGGAGGAAAACTTCGAAGAGTACGCCGGAAAACATGGGTTCGAGATAAAAACCTCGGAATTCTTCCGGGACATCCCCCTCACCGGTCAACTAGCCGGCCTTCATGACCTGAGCGAATATGTATTCGGGCTGGAAGGGGGCGACCTGGGACATGTCTTCTCCAACAGCAGCGGGCACTATGTGTTCAAACTTGTATCACTGAACCCTTCCTATATACCCCGGCTCGGAGAAATCGCGGGAAAGGTCAAGGAAAGCTATGCAAAAAGTGAATCCATAAAGTTATGCAGAGAGAAGGCCGAAAACATACTTGACCGTCTAAAAACCGAAACAGATATGGCAAAACTCTCCAAGGCCGAAGGCTTGAAATTGTCGGAAACCGGACTGTTTCTACCGGGCCCCAACATACCGAAAATCGGATACTCCCCGGACCTGAGAGAAGCCCTCCTCAAGATATCCGCAAAGAGACCTTTGCCGGATAATGTATTTTTCGTCAACGGAAATTACGTTGTAGTAAAATTTAAAGAAGAGGGCAAGTTAGGCGAAAAAGAATGGGAGGCAAAGAAAGATCTCCTGAAAAATTATCTCCTGAGGCTGAAGGAAGAGCAATACTTTCTGTCATGGCTGGAGGGCACCAAGAAAAACATGGCCGACAAGAAACGCTTGAAGATACTCAAGAGAGTGGAAGATCTTTAAAAATTCACCCTGTTCTTTCGCGTATTTTGCCGCACAGCTTTCCCCTTGGACAATCTCCTGGGTTGTTTATCACCCGATATACGGAAAGCTCGAGGAATGTTTCCTCAGAATGGATTTCTCAGGGCCTTGTCTTAGAGGGGAGCAGGTATGAACGTCCTTGGATCGAATGAACTGTTAGAAAATGTAATCAACAAGAATCTCTGCACGGGATGCGGAGCATGCATTGATCTGTGCCCCTATTTTAAATCCTACAGGGGAAAAACGGCTATGCTGTTTCCCTGCACACTTCCACAGGGAAGATGCTTCGCCTATTGCCCCCGCCTCGAAGTTGATTTAGATTATCTGTCCGGAAAATACTTTGAAAAACCATATAACAGCGATCCCCTGGGATTTTACAAATCGATTGTGACATCCAGGGCCAGCGAAAAATTTACCGGAAACAGCTTCCAGGCCGGGGGAACGGTATCAGCAATAATGTACTTTGCCCTGGAAAGAGGTTATATCGACGGGGCGGTACTCACCGGTCAGGAAGGTATCCTTCCAACGCCGCGCATCGTAATGAACCCGGAGGATGTGCTGTCATGTGGTTCCTCCAAGTACACCGCTACCCCCACACTCTCCGCTGTAAACAGGGCAATAAAAGAAGGGTTGAACCACATAGGCGTTGTGTCAACCCCGTGCCAGACACTGTCAACGGCCATCATGAGAACAAACCCCCTGGAAGATAAGGATTTCACTGATCCCATCGGCCTGGTTGCAGGCATCTTCTGCACATGGGCTCTTGATTTCAGGGTCTTTGAACCATTTATAGCATCACGCGTGGATATAGATACCATAATAAAAACAGATATTCCGCCGCCGCCCGCTGAAGTTATGGAGGTATATACAAGCGATGGGAGCAAGCTGCAGATCCCGCTGGAAGAGATAAGAAATCTGGTCCCCGACGCCTGCTCCTACTGCATGGATATGACCTCGGAGTTTTCTGACATATCGGTTGGCGTACTGGAGCGAGATCCCGGAAGAAACACCCTTATAATAAGAACCGAAAGGGGGAAAATGATCGTTGATGAGGCCGTGAGAGAAGGATATCTGATCGTTGACGACATGCCGGAGATAAATCTCGAACACCTGAAATGGGCTGCCGGCAACAAAAAGAAGAAGGCGTTGCTCAAGGCGCATAAAGAGGGCATGGTGAACAACCCTGGGAAGGATAAGATATCATATATCAGGCTGAATAACGAAACCCTCGAAGAGATTATTGCCTGAGCACAGGGAGAATATTATGTCGTACCTGACCGACAATCAAAATAACGATTATCTGCTTATGGGTAATGAGGCGATCGCGCGGGGCGCCCTGGAAGGGGGCGTTAATGTCGCGTCGGGATACCCCGGGACCCCTTCGTCGGAGATTATAGAGACCCTTTCCAGCGTGGCGAAGGAGCGTAACCTGTATGTGGAATGGTCAATAAACGAGAAGGTTGCCCTGGAAGTGGCCGCATCGGCATCCTTTGCCGGACTTCGCACGATGTGTGTAATGAAACAGAACGGCGTAAATGTGGCGTCTGACTTTCTGCTCCACCTGGCAAGTTCCGGCACACGAGGAGGGATGGTTCTCGTTGCGTGTGATGATCCGGGAGCTCTTTCCAGTGTAAATGAAGGCGAATCCAGACCATTCGCGCGACTTGTAGAGATACCTCTCCTTGAACCGGGAGATTTTCAGGAAGCAAAAGATATAACAAAATGGGCGTTTGATCTCTCCGAAGAGATCAGGAACATCGTAATGATACGCAGCGTCACCAGGATGTCACATGCCAGCGGAAATGTACGATACGAGCAACTCCCGGATACCAATGCAAAAGCAGATTTCAGATTTGACGGCCCACTTTCCGATCCCGAAACCGGACCCGTAGTCAGTATGATCGTGGGAGCCTCCGAGCTCCAGCATGGCCCGCAGCAGGAGAAGATAAAAAAGGCGGCAGAAATATTTGAGGATTGTCCATTCAATACGTATGAAGGACCTGAAAAACCTGAATTGCTGATCATCACCAGCAGCGCGTGCACCCTGTACAGCAGAGAAGCCATAAGCCTCTTAAACGTGAAGGACAGGGTTGGAATCCTGAAACTGGCGACAACCTGGCCTCTTCCGCCAAGACTTATCAAAAAATATCTGTCCGTCACAGACAGGATTCTCGTGGTGGAGGAAGTTCTCCCCATACTTGAAGAAAATATAAAGATTCTGGCCGCGGAGATGGCACACGAGATAGGTCCCAAGACATTCTACGGAAAGAATGCGGGCAATATTCCATCGGTGGGAGAATTAAATCCGGATATTGTGGTATCGGCCCTCTCTACCATACTTGATGTCCGGGATGAAGGCGTATCGGAATCGTTCGCGAAAGAGGCCGCGGCGCTTATCAAAACCGGGGCTCCGGTCCGAGGGTTGACCATGTGTCCCGGCTGTCCGCACAGGGCATCGTTATGGTCTATACATAACGCGTTGGAGATGGACGGAAGAAAAGGGTTTGTCTGCGGAGATATAGGCTGCTATGTAGCAGGGCTCTGGCCTGGAGGTTTTAACACGGTAAAAACATTACATTCAATGGGCTCCGGGAGCGGTATTGCCGGCGGCTTCGGGAAACTCAGACAATTTGGTATGGACCAGCCGGTATTGTCCATATGCGGCGATTCCACATTCTTTCACGCGGCGATGCCGGCCCTTGCCAATGCGATACATCATAAATCACCCTTTACCATGATTATATTGGATAACCGCGGCGCGGCAATGACCGGATTCCAACCTCACCCCGGGACACCGGTAAACGCCATGGGAGAGGATGTGCCGTCGCTGGATATAGCGGAGATATGCAGGGCAATGGGAGCAACGGTGGAAATAAGGAACCCGTTCGATATCGAAGAGACTCAGCAAACTCTTCATCATCTGATAGAGCATCAGGAGGGAACAAAGGTACTGATACTGGACCAGGCATGCGCTCTCAGCCCCGAACGAAAAGACAATCCGAAATACAGGATGAAGGTCGATGAAGAGATCTGCATCGGCGGGAATTGCGGATGTAACCGCCTCTGTACACGCATATTCGGCTGTCCGGGACTTTTATGGGACGAAGAAAAGGGCGTAAGCAAAATCAATGACATCATGTGTACAGGTTGCGGCGTCTGTGCCGACATCTGCCCCGCAGGGGCCATAAAAAGAGAAGAGGTGGCAGAGTATGTCGGATAACCTGTTGAAAGATCCATACAATATTATAATCACAGGTGTCGGAGGGCAGGGAAATGTGATGGCTTCCAAGCTTCTGGGAAACATGCTGGTCGGCAGGGGATATTATGTCACGATAGGTGAAACATTCGGGGCCTCTCAGCGTGGAGGATCCGTCATGAGTCATATGAGGATATCAAAGAAATCTATCTGGAGTCCCCAGATACCGGAATATAAGGCCGACCTGATAATCGCAATCGAACCTGTTGAGGGAATCCGGGTGTTGGCCAGGTACGGCAACCCGGCGGTAAAACTGTTGTGCAACTCTCACCCAGTCTATCCGTCAAGTGTTATCCGTGGCGAGACTGGTTATCCCTCTCCGGAAAAGATAGAAAGTTCCGTCAGAGATCTGGCACCGGACACAACCTTCATGAACGCCACTGAAAAAGCGGTAAGCCTCGGAAATTCCATACTGGCCGGTATCGTATTGCTGGGAACCGCATGCGGAACGGGCGTACTCCCCTTGGACGGAAAAGACTTTTATGAAGCGATCGTAAACAGGATGGAGAGTCAACAGGTCGAACTAAACATGAAGGCATTTGATGTTGGCTTCCGGCTGTTGAAAAATTGATCCCGGCACAACATCTCCCACACTCTCCACCGAATAGTGGTAGACCTTATACTTTCACATCTACTGGTTTTGTCATGCCGCTCCGATCTATGATATTCACTGCCGGGCTGCTGACCTTCCCGCAAGCCAGCCGGTGGAAAACGCGGCCTGCAGGTTATATCCCCCGGTATCGGCATCTATGTTCATTACCTCACCCGCGAAATAGAGTCCACCGACAAGGCGTGATGCCATCGTGCGCGGGTCTATCTCTCCTGTATTTATCCCGCCGGCGGTAATGATGGCCTCGGAGATGGGACGCGTTCCGGTTACCTCCAGGCGGAAATCCTTGAGCCATGCCCTCAGGCGTCCCCTCTCACTTGCGGTAATCTGATGGCCCCTTCTGTCCGGGGGAATTCCGGTAAGCTCCATGCAGACAGGTATCAGTTTCCCGGGCAGCAGGTCTTCCAGAAGCGTCTGAAACTTACGTTTTCCATGCGCATCAAGATCGCGCAGCAGTCTTTCATCAAGTTTGCGTTCATCCAGCGCGGGTTTCAGATCAATGGAGATGGTCACCCTGCCGCCCATATCTAGCGCGTCCGTCACCCTGCCGCTGAGAGAAAGAATGACCGGCCCCGAAAGGCCAAAATGCGTGAAGAGCATTTCTCCAAACGCCTCATCCTGTTTTCTGCCGTCAACCAGAACTCTGACGTTCACGTTGCGCATGCTAAGACCCTGCAGGCGCAATGCTACATCGCCCACGGTTTCCAGAGGAATCAACGCGGGGCGCACCGGCACTATTGAATGTCCTGCCGACCGGGCCAAGCGGTACCCATCACCGGTTGAACCCGTGGCGGGATAAGATACGCCCCCTGTCGCGATAATCACGGCATCGGCAGGATATGCCTCTCCCGTGAAATCACGCACACCGCAAACTTTCTGCCCTTCGATAAGCAGGCTATCCACGGATACTTTCCACCGCACCGTCACACCCTGTTTTTGCATCCATCCCGTCAACGCATCCACTACATCCCTTGCCTGACTGCTTACCGGGAAAACACGGCCCCCGCGTTCGGCAACGGTGGGAACGCCCAGCTCTTCAAAAAACGCCGCAAGCTCATCATTCGGAAAACGGTGAAAGGCCTGCCGGAGGAAAATCCCGTTGGATCCGAAGTGCGAAATAAACTCCGGAAGTGAAGCCACATTTGTGAGATTGCACCGTCCCTTGCCCGTGATGCCGAGCTTGCGTCCCGGACGGTGCATTTTTTCAAGGAGCAGCGTATCCGCACCCATTCCGGCGGCCTGTCCCGAGGCCATCATACCGGACGCGCCGCCGCCGATTACAATAACATTACGCTTTACCATTTCAGGCCATTATATTGAGGGGTTCTATAAACTCCGGGTCTTCCTTCTCCATGATTTCAATGATATGCTTGTGCAGTCTCTTCTTCTGTTGCTCGAATATCGCCCTCTTCTTGGTGAAGGTCCCCGCGAAAATCATTGCGTCTTCAAGGAGGGTCTGGGCGTTATCACATGCCTTTACAATCACGTGACTTGCCTCCAGTTCTTTCGCGGTTGCTCTTTTTCCACTGTATACAAGCTCTTCAAGTTTGTAATAGGGAAACGCCTTCTTTATGATAGCGAGCATTGCCGGCAGAAAAGGTATGCTTATATCGACCTCCGGAAAACAGAAATAGCCCCTGTCCGCCTTCATAAATCTGAAATCACACGCGCAGGCCATGATGGCCCCATCCCCAAAGGCGTGCCCGTTTATGGACGCGATAACAGGCATCGGAAAATACAGGATTCTTGTAAATATCCGGTTCAGACCATACATGAAATCTTTGATTGACTGAGTTTCCTTATTATTCATGGCACCCATAATCCATTCCACATCGATGCCCTGAGACCAGCTCTTCTCGTCACTTGAGGTGATAATTACGGATGAAATCGTCTCGTCATTCTCGATCTCGTCAAAGGCGTTCAGTATAGCCCCATTGAAATCTGGATTGTGCCTGTTCTCGCCATTGTTCATGGTCATGACAGCGACTGTCCCATCCTTTTCCCATTCTATAATCGCCATATCTACTTCCTCCTCATTCCTTTTTTATCGCCCGACACCGTTCCTTCATTTACCCTGAAGCTTTCTAAAATCCTCTCCCGTCGGATTCTGGAAGATCCGCAGTTCGAACTGGGGAACAACCGCCAGGATATGGTCAAAGATATCGGCCTGAATTCCCTCGTAATTGACCCATACCTGATCTTTACTGAATGCGTAGATTTCAATCGGCAGCCCGTGATCCGTGGGAGCCAGTTGTCTTACCATAAGGGTCATATCCTGATGAATCTTCGGGTTGTTCCGAAGACACGCGATAGCATAGGCCCTGAATGTGCCGATATTGGTAAGACGACGGCCATTGACAATCTCTGATTCGTCCACCTGGTATTCAGCGTTGTACTCGGCTAATTCTTTTCTCTTTGCGCCGATATACCCCGAAATATCCTGGAACCTGGAAAACTTGTTCAGCATCTCTTCAGTACAAAATTTGATGCTTGTCATGTCGATATAGAGGGCGCGTTTTATACGCCGCCCTCCCGATTCAGCCATACCGCGCCAGTTCTTAAAGGAATCGGAGATCATGGCATAGGTCGGAATAGTGATGATTGTCTGGTCCCAGTTCCGCACCTTTACCGTTGTCAGAGAGATATCAATCACTTCTCCATCCGCGCCATATTTCGGCATCTCGATCCAGTCGCCTATGTTTACCATCTTATTTGCAGACATCTGGACTCCGGCGACAAACCCCAGGATGGAGTCCCTGAAAATCAACACCAGCACCGCCGTCATGGCGCCCATACTGCCGATGAAGAAGGCTGGTGATTTCCCGGCAATCATGGAAAAGATGATGACACCGACAAAAATATAGAGAGCAATCTTTGCTGCCTGCGCAAACCCCCGAACAGATGACCTGTAGGGAAGATTTCGGGAACGGCAGACATCCACACCTGTGTCAAGCAGTGAATTCGCCATCAGCAGACCGGCAATCAGCATGTATATTCTGGCGGCACATTGCGCCACATCCACGGCAGATTCGTGTCCGCCGAAGGCAAGGGGGACCATGAAATAGATGAACAGCGCAGGTGCCAGATGCGAGGCACGCTGGAAAAATCTTTTCCTGAGGAGGATATCGTCCCAGTCTGTCCTGGTTTGCTTCACCAGGCGAATGATACCCTTCATGACAAACCTCCTTACAACAATATAAACAAAACCGGCAAGCGCAAGGAGGCCGAAGGCTGTAATGATATCCGCACAGATTGCCGCCATTTTATCCTCAAACCCCAATTGTGTCAGCCAGCCTATTGTCCGGTTCATCATCACATTTACCTCACTTTCATCTCAATTATGCCCTGTGGCAGTTCCTTGATTTCATTTCCGGATAGGCGCCAATTTACACCCAAAAGCATATCAATGCGCTTCATTCCAGTTCTTCCCGGAAGCAATCTCCACCCTTATCGGAATTTTCAGGGCTATAACGTTTTCCATCTCCCATCCAACGAGGCCCATAACCTCTTCTTTTTCCCGTATTGGAACTTCAAAAACAAGCTCATCATGCACCTGCATGATCATACACGCGGACAACTTTCTTTCTTTAATCCTGGCCGCGATATTCAGCATCGCCACCTTGATCAGATCGGCTGCCGCCCCCTGTATGGGTGTGTTGACGGCCATTCTTTCCGCAAACTGGCGGACCTGGACATTACCGCTGTTGATCTCCGGTATGTATCGCCGGCGGTTCAGAAGCGTGGTGACAAATCCCCTTTCCCTCGCCTTTTCCAACGTCTTTTCTATGAATATGCGGACACCGGAAAATCTGGAGAAATATCCATCTATGTAATCCTTCGCCCGCTTCTGACTTATACCCAGCTCCCTGGCAAGACCGAAGGGGCTCATCCCGTAAATGACGCCGAAGTTTATCACCTTTGCCTGTCTGCGCATCTCCTCGCTGACCATCCCGGGAAATACGCCGAATATGTCGGAGGCCGTCTTTGCGTGTACATCCTCACCGGATTTGAAGGCACCCATAAGCAGCTCATCCCCGGAGAGGTGAGCCAGAATGCGAAGCTCTATCTGAGAATAGTCAGCCGATAAGATTTCGTATCCTTCAGGCGCGATGAAGGCCTGACGTATCCTCTTCCCTTCCGGTGTCTTTATCGGTATGTTTTGAAGATTTGGATTGCTGCTGGAGAGTCTCCCCGTCGCCGTCACTGTCTGATTATATGACGTATGCACCCTTCCCGTCTCCGGGTTGACAAGCGCGGGCAGGGCGTCGACATAAGTTGATCTGAGCTTTGCCAGGCTTCGGTACGCAAGTATCTCCGCCGGGAGTTCATAAGACTTCGCAAGATTTGTCAGGACATCCACATCCGTCGAATAGCCAGCCTTCGTCTTCTTCCCCCTGGGAAGGCCAAGCCTGTCAAAAAGTATCGTCTGCAGCTGCTTCGGGGAATTTATATTGAACTCCTCCCCCGCGAGCCGGTATATTTTCTCCTCGGAAATAGAGAGCAGTTCCCCAAGCTGGAGCGACATCTCTCCCAGAAGTTCACAATCAAGGAGCACCCCCCTTTTCTCCATCAAGGCAAGCACTCCGACAAGAGGCATTTCCACGTCACGGAAAAGGTCTTTCAGTCCCGTTTTCTCCATATCTTCATCCAGGAAAGGCGCGAGCCTGAAGATAAAATCCGCCCTGCGACACGCGTATTCCGAGGCATCTTTCAGGGGTATGGTATGAAATGGAATCGCCTTCACCCCGCTTCCCATCAGGTCTTTGGAGGAGGCAATGGTGCGATCGAGATGATTCTGAACGATATCGCCGAGATCATACCCTCGTCTGGATGGATTGAGAACATACGACGCCACCATGACGTCATATAGCTCCCCTTTCAGCGCGATTCCCCTCCGCGAGAGGACAAGAGACACCGTTTTGAGATTATGCCCGTATTTTTTCAGTTCACAGTCGGAAAGAAGCGGGGTCAGGCGTTCCAGCACCATATCCGTGTCGAGCTGCTCCTGCGCCTCTTCACACGTGTGAGAGAGGGGGATATAGCAGGCCTTTTTTTCACCGGTGCAGACTGCGACTCCCGTGATCTCCGCCCTCATCGCCTCATCTGAAGTCAATTCCAGATCGAAGGAAAACCGATCGGACTGCCGAACTTCATCCAGCAGATTGTTGAATTCCACTTCACCGGTAATCAGACGGTAATCAACCTCCTCTTTCTCCTCTTTTATTTCCAGTCTCGAAATAAGGGCGGGAAATTCAAATTCCCAGAAAATCCCCTTTAATGTTTCCACATCAGGTTCCCGGGAACGAAGATCCTCCAGATCGGAGCCTATCGGGACATCTGTTCTGATAGTAACCAGGTCCCTGCTCATCCGCGCCTGATCGGCAAACTCCTTCAGTTTTTCACTCAGACCCCTTCCCTTGATCTTTCCGGCATTTTCCAGAACATCCTCCAGAGAACCAAATTCTTTCACCAGTTTGAGCGCTGTCTTTTCACCCACACCGGGAACACCGGGGACATTATCCGATGTGTCTCCAGCAAGGCCCAGTATATCAATCACCCTGTCGGGCCCGACACCGAAACGCTTTCTGACACCTTCCACGTCATAGGATATGCCTTTCATGGTGTCCACCATCAGGACATTTTCCGACACGAGCTGCATCAGATCTTTATCACCGGAAGCGATGACCACCTTCATCCCTACCTGCTCACATCTCTTCGCCAGGGTTCCTATAACATCATCCGCCTCTACCCCCTGCTCCTCGATAACCTTTATAGAGAAACCACTGACGATATCCTTGATATGGGGGATCTGGGGGCGGAGTTCATCCGGCATCGCCTTGCGGTTTGCCTTATATTGATCATACGCCTCATGCCTGAACGTGGGACCTTTCGCGTCAAACACAACGGCAATATAATCCGGCTCCCAGTCATGGCACAGCTTCATAAGCATGTTGGTAAAACCATAGATCGCGTTGGTGGGAAATCCCCTGGAATTGGAAAGCCCGCGGATCGCGTAAAACGCGCGGTAGATATAATTTGTCCCATCTATAAGAAACAACATGGGTTTTGATGTTTTTTCAGCCATTTTCTCAATCTCAGGCAATCCCTTTCAATACCCGTCGGGGTTTCGGGACTGCCAGCGCCACGCATCGGCGCACATCTCATCCATACTCCTTTTCGCCGACCAGCCCATTTCGTCCTTTGCCTTCGAACAATCGGCATAGCATGCCGCTATATCACCCGGGCGGCGAGGCACTATATTATATAGGTATTCTGCTACCGGAGGCCTTCTCAAACTTTTCAGCAACCTCAAGAACACTATATCCCCGCCCGGTGCCCAGATTACAGGTGACAATGCCGGGCCCGGAGTCTATCTTTTTCAATGCCTCCAGGTGACCATCCGTCAGATCCATGACATGGATATAATCCCTTACGCCTGTTCCATCCGCAGTGGGATAATCGTTACCAAACACGGAAAGCGCCTTGTGTTTGCCGACCGCAACCTGCGTTATATAAGGGAAAAGGTTGTTTGGTATGCCGTTGGGATCTTCGCCGATCAGACCGCTGGGATGGGCTCCTACCGGATTGAAATATCTAAGAAGCGCTATACCCCATCCTTCCCCGGCAGCATTGATGTCACAGAGAATCTCTTCAATCATAAGCTTTGAACGTCCGTATGGATTGGTGGGCGCCAGCGGAAAATCCTCCATTATCGGAACTGTATGCGGTTCCCCGTACACCGTAGCGGAAGAGCTGAAGACCATCTTTTTGACGCCGTGCTCACGCATAATTTCACACAGATGCAGCGTTCCGGTAACGTTATTGTGATAGTAACGAAGCGGCATGCTGACAGATTCTCCGACCGCCTTCAGGCCCGCGAAGTGAATCACCGCGTCGATTGAAGCATCTTTAAAAACCCTATTCAACGCGTCCCTGTCCAGCAAGTCCACTTTGTGGAATTCCAGAGTCTTACCCGTGATCTGCTGCACCCTTTTCAGCGATTCCTCCTTGCTGTTTACAAGATTATCGACAACAATCACATCATAACCTGCTTCAAGTAATACCACACAGGTATGGCTGCCGATATACCCGGCTCCGCCCGTCACCAGTATCTTCTTACTGCACATTTTTCCTGTCTCCTGAGCGCACAATAGCATATTTCAGGGAAATAAACCAACCCCGCAGACAGGATCGCCACGAAGTAATTCCCTCCTTCGTTTCTGATTAGTGCCCATCTATAAATGAAATAACAGCACTATCAAGTGTCCAATTCAGAAATGAGCAATTTTTACAAGATCAAGGAAATCAAGGGATTGCGCGGAGACGTACTATAGTACGTCGCACAAGGAATCCCGCAGATTGACGCTGAAATTGTGAAAAAGGGCCATTTCTGGATGGACACTGATTGACACCCGGCAACTACCCACGTATATTGGCTTTGAACAGGAATAAATTAAGAGGAGGAACGGAATTACTATGAAGCGCTATTTTTCATTAATCTCAGGGACCGGAATCGCGGCACTGATTCTCCTCACCTCATGCGCCCCCGTAAACCTCTACACAATCGATATGAACTACACACCGTCGGAAACCGCTGCGGTCAGAGCTGACGATACAGGAAATGTCCAGCTTACGGTAGCCAGGTTCATCGATTCAAGAAGTATAAAGGACAAGATGGTTATAGGCAGGGTGGTGTTGCCCGACGGCGGCACGATACCGGTCCTGCCGAAATACTTGAAACCTGTGGACGCGGTTACCGCCGGTATCAGGGAATGCCTGTCCGCGGCAGGATATTCTCTGTCCCCGGAAATACCTGTATGGGACCTCCGGAGCGATTCAATCGAGAAAGAATGGGGAGCCGTACTGATAGGTGGCACTATCGACAAGCTTGAAGTTGTCTGTCACAAGGACGGGATAAAGAAAGAATACAGGGCGGATGTAAAGCTGACAATAGTTTTTGCGGATGCACACAATGCACGCACATTCCGCAAGATAGAGATTGAAACGAGTCCTTCGCTGGTACATGTGAGATTTTCCGAGAAGATGCTGGAAGAACAGATAAACAAAGCCCTTTCAGATTCCATTGAACAGGTGTTCGGAAACAGGGAGACAATGCAGAAAATCATCGGAGAAACAGCCGGGAAATAGGCAAAAGACGGGAATCGGCCACACCTTTGGATCCACGTACATCTTTGGTGTCATGTATCGCGACCACTCTAAACCGGACAGATTACGTGCTTCTAACAATACGAAAAAATAACTTGACTTACATCAAAAACACTATATCATGCCATTACTTAAGAAAGCATCTCTCCGCTGACAGGTAGTCGGCATGATGCGATAAAGTTAGGATTGAGACATTTTAAAGTACGAATTTAAGCATTTGGATTTTCCGGCTTCTGCTTCCTTTTTACATGTAGGCGATCCTGCTTTAGAAAAATCAGGAAAGGAGGATTGCCATAATGCCTGAAGGTACCGTGAAGTGGTTTAATTCAAGCAAGGGTTTTGGCTTCATCGAAAACGATGAAGGCGGTGATGTGTTTGTTCATTACAGTGCTATTCAAACTGAAGGTTTCAGGACCTTGGAGGAGAATCAGCGCGTAACGTTTGACATTGAGCAGGGCGACAAAGGCCCGGCAGCTGCCAACGTCAAAGTTATATAAGCATTGACCTTAACAAAAAAAGGCACTCTGTAGCTATATTCAGAGTGCCTTTTTTATTGTCTTGATATTCTCCCCTGTTGCCTCGGACCGCCACATCTTTAAAAATCTTGACTATTAACTTTATAATGATACCATTCCAGTATGTCCGGTTACATTTATGGCAGGAAGGAGGGAGGGAAATGCGAAAATATAAACCGATTATTATCATAGCGTTACTCTTTATTGTTTTCGGGTGTTCCGGCATTAAAGTCAGCCAAGACTACGATCCGGCAAAAGATTTTTCAGGCCTGAAGACATATGCCTGGCAATCTGAAACGCAGGCAAAAACAGATGATGTAAGGGTGAATAATCCCCTGCTCGATGCCCGTATCCGTGCGGCAGTTAATCGTTCCGTTTCGCGAAAAGGCTATCAAAAGATCTCCGATGGCACGCCTGATTTTCATGTAAGTTATCAATACGCGATTCGCAAAACAATTGGATCGGACGACGTTAGTACCGGGATTGGCTTCGGGATTGGAGGCTTCGGACGCCGTGGCGGTGCCGCTGGTGGAATCAGCATCGGCACCGGCAACAACGTCAGCGAGCACGATGAAGGCATGCTGGTAATCGATTTTATTGATGTCGGTAACGGTGACTTGGTATGGCGTGGAATCGGTACCCACCGGGTATCGATGCAGTCAGACCCGGAAAAAACAATAACAAACATAAACAAAACCGTTGATGAGATCCTGGCTCAGTTTCCACCGAAGCAGAAAAGATGATCGCCCGGCAATACAGCTGCCCTCGGAATCTCCACCGGCCCGGTGGATGATAAACAGCGAGAAAGAGTTCAGCTCCTCAAAAAACGAATCAGGCGAAATCATGAACGCCACTCAACTCGGTATGTTACACCGATCAAGATCTCTTCGCGATATCCTCCGCGGCTCTTTCTTCTTGACATGCAAGCTCATTATTTCTATATTTACCTTACTCAAAACAGTATCTTCAAAAAAATATGAGGGAGGTGTATCATGACTGAAAATGTTTACAAGTTCATAGAATTGGTCGGAACAAGCGCGGTCTCCTGGGAAGATGCCGCCAAGAAAGCCGTGGAAACGGCCGGTAAGAGCCTCACAGGATTAAGGATTGCCGAAATTACCAAACTCGACATGACTGTTGAAGATGGAAACGTGAAAAATTACAGGGCGAGAGTCAACGTCTCGTTCAAACTGGAAGATTAGTTTTGAAGAGACATAAACGTTAGCCATCACCCATTCAGAAATGAAATCAAGGCACTAAGGGAACGAAAAACCTGTATTTACCCAGTTTGTCTAACGCGAAGGAGATTTTCCCTGGTCTCTTTCGCATCAATACTCGAGGAACAGATTGAGATTATCGGGGAGGCAATGCTCCTCCGCACGGATAGTGCCAAATTCCGGCAGTCTCCAGACTGATTCTCCGACAGCGTGAGATTTGTGCGTATTGCATCGCCTTCACTATAGTATTTCCATTTTCCCTGTGATAAGATTATCGGTGATTTTTGAAGAACATGGAAGTTCATTGGAGGAGGGTTAAAATAGAAAAGACATTAAACAAAAATGGTCAGAAGCCTGTCATGGAATATCCCTGCCGGTGGATCTATAAAATAATAGGCTCCGACGACGGGGCAATAAGAAGGGTCATAGAGGAAATCGTTAAGGGACATGATTATACCATAACGCCGTCCAATGTCAGCAAAACCGGCAGATACCACAGCCTGAATCTCGAAGTACTGGTTGATGACGAGGGACACCGCACGGGGATATATGATAAGCTGCAAAGTCATCCCGCGGTCAAGATGGTCTTATAACCTCTCCAGAAAACCCGCGGAAAAAGCCAGAAGAAACTGCCCCGTGTAGTACATAGGCAAGCCTATAAGGCGATTGGAGAACTCCTTTTTCACAAAGCGGTTTCGCGCCACGAACAGGTCGGAAAGATAAAACAAAGACGCGCCGGAAAATATCATGATCCTTCCTGATCTGGTCAGACCGCAATCCCAGAGAACCGCCCACGCCCCCGTCAGCATAACGGAAATAACGATCATGTAGAATATAACCGGTACTTTCATGCGCCCCAGGTAGGTTCTCAACCGGAAATAGACCAAACCGCCGGCGGCGGCAATCACCAGAAATCCTATCCCTGTCAATTGGCCGATCTCCGTCACACGAAAGAAACCAAAGGCATACAACAGGTGCCCCGTCAGAAAAACCGTCAATCCGGCAAGAAACATTCCCTTCTGATGCAGGGCCAGAAAAATATCTCCCAGCAGACAGAAGATCAATCCGGCAAGGAGAAAGTTGTAATATCCGCTGATAAGGTGCGGCTGGATGAGGGCCGAGATGACAAACAGGGAGGAAAGTACCGCCTTGGTCAGCAGGGCGCTCTTCTGATTATCCCTCTTTGTGTGGTAGAGAAGCAGGATAAGCAGCAGCGCCGCGGCGGCAATGATAGTAATGGCGATCACAGTAACACTCAGCTCCCCTGGAAACCCACAATCCGGCGATATGCATCCGGATCGGTATCCGCTTCCGTATTTATGACAAGTATCCGCGCATTATCATGCAGATGCAGTCCTTCACTCAGAAAGTCGGGCCTCTCTTTACAAAGCGCGATAAGGGCGGCAAGTCCTGCGGCCCCTGATTCTCCGGACACGACACCTTCGGCGGCAAGACATCTCATCGCCTCCCGTGCCCAGTGATCCTCCATGGAAACAAATGCGTCAAACCGGTCGCGCACAGCCGGCCACGCGGTCAGTGACGGTGTTTCACAATTCAGCCCGGCCATTATGGTGTCTGCTCCGGATGGAACGGAGCGGGGCATGCCGTCTCCGGCCTTTGCTGATCGAAAAAGACAATCAACGGCTTCAGGTTCCACGCAGATCAGACGAACACCATCCGACGGGTTGTTGAAAAACATCGCCGCCGCGGACGCAAAAGCGCCGACACCCGCCTGTATAAAGACAATATCAGGAGATCCCTCACCCCTTTCTTCAAGCTGCTCGGACACCTCCCGGAATATTGTAAGATATCCCTGCTGGATATAGCGGGGGATTTTTGTGTAACCCGGATACGCGGTATCGGCTATAATCACACGGTTGTCTTTACCTTCCTTTGCCGCGTGCTTCACCGCGTCGTCATAACCACCATCCACCACAACAACCCGGGCGCGCTCCGACTGTATAGCGTCGATACGCGCGGGCACTGTTCCCCGGGGCACATAAATGACAGCCGGCCTTCCAAGCAACCCCGCAATCCAGGCCACAGCCCGTCCATGGTTGCCGTCGGTCGCGCAGGAAAAGGTTGTACCCTCCGCCAGCTCGCGCCCTCTTTCTCCGACAAATTCCTCCGGCTCAAGGAGACCGCCGCTCCGTTCATGAAGCACACGATATACGGCATAGGATGCCCCCAGCGCTTTGAATGCCTTCAGACCGAAACGCCTCCCCTCATCCTTTACCAGCAGACGCTCGACCCCAAGGTCACCGGCAATCCCGTCCAGTGAAATGAGGGGCGTGGATGCATACCCTGGAAGCGCCCTGTGAAAACGCAGGATATCATCCGGCACATGTGCCGGATATGCCTGAATTTGCGAGGGGCTGTGATTCTGAAAAAGTTCCAAACTGCTCTGCCTCTTTAATCCATTAAAAACAATTATATGGCACGCGAATAAAATATACTGTTTCTATTTCATCTTATATGTTATGCGGTGGAGTATGGAATAATGGAAAGGATATAACATATGCTTGCAATAGAAAACAGTTTATTGGTCGTAATCGATATTCAGGACAGGCTTGTGCGGGTAATGCATGAAAAGGAAGCCCTTCTGGAAAACCTTCAGAAGATAATCAAAGGCGCCAGGATTCTGAATATTCCCATGATTGTCACAGAGCAGGATCCTGAAAAATTGGGCGCCACGATCCCGGGAATATCCCCTCTGATGCATAATATCAGACCCATCCACAAATCAAGCTTCAGCTGCTGCGAAACAGATGCTTTCATGAAAGAGCTGGAACATATAAAGCGCGGGCAGGTTATAGTTGTCGGAGTTGAATCACACGTATGCGTCTATCAGACAACAGTTGATCTGATCCGCGCGGGATACGAAGTACACATAGTAACCAATTGTACTTCATCAAGAACCGCGGAGAACAGGGCGCTTGGCATTGAGAGAATGAGAGACGAGGGGGCAAAACTCACAGGCACGGAGATGGTGCTCTTTGAACTCCTGAAAATCGCGAGGGGTAACAGCTTCAGGGAAATCTCCCGGCTGGTCAAATAAAAAACCCGCGGCGGTAAAACAAAAGCATGTCTGTCTCAACCACCGCGGGCACATCGGTATGCAACCGTCATCCATTTTCAGGACGGGTTAATATTTCATATATTCCTTCGGCGTGTTCTCCGCTATATACTTGACGGCATTGTACATGCAGGTCCTTATTGCTTTTTCCATTGGGGTTTTGGCAAAACCTCCCAGGCCGCCTGCCATGCCACCGCTTCCACCGAATCCCCCCAAAAAACCTCCCAGGTTCACATCTTTGGCTTCACCTTCAACACGAGTGGCCGCCAGCACTTCCGATGTGTGGGTATCTACTATACGTATGTCCATAGCCATTGACGATTTTTTGAAGGCGCCCTTGATGCCGCCGAAGACGGCGCCTGCCTTACCCAGAAGACCACCTCCTCCCAGGCCCCCTCCGGCGCCTGATGTGGCTGGATCCCACCCTGTGATGGCCCCCATAATAAGGAGATCAGCGCCCTTGATACCGCCCTTCTTTATACCGCTCTTGTCCGCATAGCCCTGCTGGCCCAGAGACATCTCCTGTTTAAGCGCGGCGATATTCTGGCGCTCCAGTACGCGGTATCTCTTGCTTTGCACCATAGCGGTGGTCAACATGTCTCTCAGACCTGTACTGTATCCACTGTGCCTGGAACTGGAAACAGATATATCCTGTCCAAGCCCTGTGATCGTGGTAGTGCTTCCGCTGCCTCCAACTTTCCATTCAAAATTGGCAACCGCGACTTTTGCCTTGAGCCCGTTGTACGGAGGAAGCTGCATTGCCTCTCCGGTGTCTGTCTTGGCAGTAGGCTCAACCATTTTTTCCATGCACCCGACAGTCATAAGAACCGCCAGAGTAAACAAACCGACCAACCATATCTTTCTATTCATCAGACCTCCTCCTTTTAAACATATTTAACATCTATAGATTTTTTCTTTATCCGTTACAGGTTAATTCTACTTTCTCGGCTATTAATATCAAAAACCAGCGCGCTATTCAATAGGAAACTTATCATGGATGTCCCTGTATTTTCTGTATTTTCTGTATTTTCTGTATTTTATATTTTCGTTCGCAGTGTGCCGCTCAGCTGTACTGAAAATTGATGGGTGGAAGTCATGTGTGGGTTGGCCTATACGGCGACAAATCTATCACCGATCCGGGATATTCGTTGCTGCTGTTCCAGTCTCCGGAGGTGCTTCTTGATCGTGATGAACTCCCACATGTATATCCAGGCATCCATATGATACTTTCTGTCGTATATCAATCCTCGATCAACCACTTCTTCAAGTGAAAAGGGCGCGGACAGGACGGAGAGAATCTTTTTGTCTCTCTCTTCGATAACCGCCAGATATCCTTCCATGCCTGTGCGAAATTCTTTTTTGCTGAGAATGCCCATTTCGTGGCCGGTTATAAAGAATTCGGCGTCGACGTTCTCTATCATGCGACACGATGAAATAAACAGATCTATATCACCGTCGGACCCGGCATACCAGGGCCCGAACGGCGTAAGGTCCAAGTCCGCCACATAGATCGCGCCGTACCGGGGAAAGTACATGCAACTGAATCCACCGGAGTGTCCAGGAGCACCGATGACGTGCATCTGCACCTTCCCAAAATCCAGCACCTCCCCCCATGCGTATTCCCCATCCAGCCGGGCGGTCGAGAGCCACCACTCATGATTGTTCTGGGGGGAGTAGGGGCTTTCCTCGGTTGTGGGATCGGCGATCCGTTGCAACCAGCCGTCGGCCCATCCCTTCCCGTACACTTCTTCTATGCCGATAATTGGTGGTATCGCCCTCCTGTCGCGGAAACAGGGGGCCTCCTTTTCATTAATGAAAATTCTGGATTCATCGAAAAGATAATTGTAAGCGATGTGATCGAAGTGAAAGTGCGTGTTGAACACCATGTCGATGTGGTGCTTTTGTTTCAGTTCAGTCAAGGGCCGATACCCGGCCCCTGGATCGATAAGGGCCTTCACGTCATCATCGATAAAAATAGAACGGCAGTGGGGAAATCGGCTGCCGTTTTCTCCGGGAATAATCTTTATCGGACCAAATCGTGACTTGATAGTTTTTCTCCTTTAGGAAAAAAGGGAGTCAACCGACACGGCTAACTCCCTGATTTTCCTATGGTGCCGAAGCCGAGACTTGAACTCGGACAGGCATAAGCCCACTAGACCCTGAACCTAGCGCGTCTACCAATTCCGCCACTTCGGCACTGAAAACTATGAAACGCTTATACTTATACACCCTGATATTGTCAAGAGAAATTGCCCTTGAAAATAACGCTATAAGTGTTATTGTACCCTTTTTAAACATAGTAGTTTCACCAGAGAAAATCCTTTCATGGAATGATTTATGAAGATTATAAAAGATATTGACAACATCTCGGAAGATTTGACGGGTGCAGTAATTACAATAGGCAACTTCGACGGCGTACACCTTGGGCACAAGGAAATCTTCAGAAAGATCGCGAAAGAAGCCGGAGAAAGAAATAAGAAATCAGTGGTAATCACCTTTGATCCCCACCCCCAGAAGATCATGCACCCTGAAAGAAGACCCTTTTTCATGCTGACCTCACTGAATGAAAAACTGGATCTTATCAGCTCCTGCGGTGTGGATGCAGTTATTCTGATTACATTTTCCACCGAGTTCGCCGGGATCACCGCCGGAAAATTTGTGGAGAATATCCTGTGGGGAAAACTGCGTTTGAGCAAACTGTTTGTCGGTTATGACTATGTCTTCGGAAAGGGAAAGGGTGGAAACGCGGAATTTCTGAAGGCATACGGAAAGAAACTCGGCTTTCAGGTAGAGGAAATAAGCGCCGTAAAAACAGACGGCATGATTGCCAGCAGCACAAATATACGCCTCTCAATACTTGTCGGAAATGTCAAACTGGCGTCAGAAATGCTGGGAAGACCCTATGGCGTGAGCGGCACTGTTGTCAAAGGTTACAGGCGTGGCACCGATATAGGCTATCCCACGGCTAATATAAAATCGGAAAAGGTAATTCCCGCGACAGGCGTCTATGTCATTATCGCCGAGCTTGAAGGAACCAGACACCAGGGCGTCATTAATATCGGGCGCAACCCCACTTTTGGTAACGAAGAGATTTCAGCAGAAGTGCACCTGCTCGATTTTAAAGGTGACATATACGGAAGAGCTATTACAATACTCTTTATCGACCGGCTGCGTGATGAAATAAAATTCAAAAGCCCTGAAGAACTTGCCCGGCAGATAAAAAAGGATATCGAAAAAGCCAGGGAAATCCTGTCATTCGGTGCGCTGGGCATGCCCCATACATTCGAGTGATTGAAAGATGAAGGTAGAACATCTGCACAACTGGAACGTCAGCTACGACAGGGCCAGAGAGATACAGAATGAACTCGGGGCAAAACTCATCCTTCACGACGAAGACCTCCCCGATAAGATAAAAACAATAGCCGGCGCCGATATCTCTTATTCAAGAAATAGCAACATCTTTTTCGCGGTCGTTGTAATCCTTGATTTTCCAACCATGGAAATTATCGAACAGGCATCATTCAGCGAAATGGTCGATTTTCCCTATATCCCCGGTTTGCTTACCTTTAGAGAAGGACCCGTACTTCTGGAAGCCTTCCGGAACTTAAGCTTCCCCCCTGACGTTATTATCTTCGACGGGCATGGGATCTCTCATCCGAGGGGTGTTGGCCTCGCATCCCATATGGGTCTGTTTCTCAACATACCATCCATAGGCTGCGCAAAGACGAGACTGGTTGGATCATATGATGAAACAGGGAGCGAACAGGGCGATTATTCTCCCCTTGTGTACAACGATGAAATAAGGGGCGCCGTTCTCCGGACAAAAAAGAATGTAAAACCGGTTTTCGTATCGCAGGGACATAAGATAGGATTGGAGAGGGCTATAGACATAACCCTGTCAAGCTGCAGGGGTTACAGACTACCCGAGCCCACAAGGAAGGCACATCTGGCCGTTAACGAGATAAGGCTGAAACAGGGCCGTTAAAAAGCACGCACATATAATCGCCGCCGCAATCCCTTCGTATGTCAGGTCAATTCCTGCTGAAGCGGACATTATAGATGTAGCTTTTCGCCTCGCTTTTTGTGTGCTGGGAATTTATATAGAAGGAAATTCCCCCGATATTGCGCGGGCTACCATTATTGATATCGGGAAACAGTCTTTCATAATCCTCTTCCAGATTTCTTTTCTCATAATACCACTTGTCCAGCTTATCGCTTTTGTTCCTGAGAACGATATATCTTACTTTGCCCGCAAGGGGTTGCCGGCTTGTAACTACGGCATCTTTAGGACATTCCACTCCCCAGATATAACCTATTGTAGGGGTATTCAGTTCTGCGGGCCACCCGGTGGGCTTGAATACAACATATATCTGAATAGCCTGGTCATCGGTGCCGGCCTCCCTGACATCCGCCCCGGCCGGTAATCCGGCAACCTTCCATTCCCAATTCAAAAATGGATATTCTTTTATTTTAACATCCATCTCTTTCTTTATCCCGAAAGAGGATTCATTGTCGCTTTTCATGTGCAGAACATATCTATTGCCCTTCCTTTCAAGGTCAAGGTTCACAGTTCCATCCTTCTCTATCAGCTCCCAACCTGATGGGGCGCCATTTTCCATCTTTCCCGAATCAAATCCCGCAACGATCAGTCCCCCGTTTCCACCGGCTATAACCGTTTCCGGCAGAGCGAGGATAAAAAACATCATAAATAAGAATATCAAAAAAGATCTACCACTGCTCATGATCTGTTTCCCTTTCCTGTTCATAGAGACTCATTATGTCTGTCCGCGTGAAGATGGATTCTACCTTCTTTACGTGTTGTTTTATGTTTTCTTTTCCATTTTCCTCTTCACGATCAATCAGTGTTATCACACGATCAACGATGAGCCCCTCTTCTTCAGCTTTTTCAATGGCAATTATGGTAGATCTCCCCGTGGTAATAACATCGTCCAGAACAGCAACCCTTTCCCCTTCCTTTACATTTCCTTCTATCGCGCTCCCTGTGCCATGTTCCTTGGCGTCCTTCCTGACGATGAAAGCCTTTATGGGATGATTTCTCTGATATGATATCACAGCAACCGCGTTGGCCATCGGATCCGCTCCCAGGGTAAGTCCTCCAACCGCGGAAATCCCGGAATCTTCAAGCATGTCAAATATAATATTTCCTATCAGGTTCATCCCTTCCGGATCAAGGGTTGTGGGTTTGCAGTTAAAATAAAAGTTGCTCTGTTTCCCGGAGACTAATGTAAATGGCGGATCATCCCTGTAACGAAAGGTACGTTCCACTATCATACGTGCCAGTCTCGCCTTCATCTCGCTATGGTTCATTTCAAATTATCTCCTGTTTACTCACTGTTTTCTTTCGTTTTTCTCTCAAGCTCCATCATCCTTCTTATAATATAATCCGGATCCAGCCGCCAGGTCTCGCGATACTCGGCTATGGCCATATCAGACCACCCCTTTTTATCATAGTACAGGCCCAGCGTGAAGTGTGTCTCCGGATTGTCTGGTTCTATCTCCAGGGCTTTCTCCGTCTGTTTTATTGCCTGATCAAGATTGCCCACACCATAATACGCCCTGCCGAGGTAAAATCGCGTATCACGATTGAAGAGATTTATCTTGAGCGCGATCAGCAGGATCTTCCGCGCCTTGTTAAACTCCCTGAGGTTTGTATAAGCTGTTCCCAGACCCACTACAACGCGTTCATCATACGGCCTTATCTTTCTTGCCTTCACGTAACAGGAAACGGCCTTCTTGAAATCCCCCTTTTTGGCATAATTCACGGCGAGACTGGAAAGCGCATCAAAGTAACCCGGGCGTATCTTTATGGCCTTTTCATATTCCCTGATGGCGCCGTCCGTGTCCCCCTCTATATCGCATATCCTGCCAAGGAAAAAATGGTCTTTACTGGCCGTAGAACACTTATCTACGGCCTTCTCGTAGCACTGTACCGCCTCTTCATAGTTTCCCCTTTTGAAGAAGATCTCGCCAAGGCCCGCGTACGCCGAATAATATTCAGGATGGATATTGATCGCTTTTTTATAAGAGATGATGGCCTCATCTCCTGATTCTTTCAGCCTGTATGCCTCTGCCAGCTTGTAATAATATTTGGCAACTTTTGGATTAATCTTGATAGCTTTTTGATATTTCTCTATCGCCCTGTCATATTTTTTGCTGGAGAAATATTTATTGCCCTGGAGATAACAGGTGTTTGATGATGCGCAATACGCCTCCACCGTGAAAAACAGCAAAACAAATAAAAACAGCGGAACAGCTTTGATGGCCTTGTAAAAAGTCCAGCTTCTGCGTTCCGCTGAGCGGGGATTAAAAATTATCATCCTTTTTTGATCAACCCCCTGTCAAGGGGTGATCCTTCCCAGGCGGCCCTTATTATCATCAGAAAATCTTCGTAGTCGCATTCTTCCGGATTGTAAAATATCGATCCGTCATCAAGCGCCGCCCTGGCAATATCTTCCAATTTTTCTCTCGGCACCATCCGCTTTCCGTCCCTGTCTTTGACTTCCTCGAAGAAACGGGCATGCCTCCCGTCTGTAGCATCATGCATGTCCCGATTCATCTTACGGATATAGGCAACTGCCCCCTCCGCTCTCAGGTGTTTCGGCGTGCCGGAGTATACTTCCGCTCCCGCCAGCGGTAACAGGAGTTCCCCTGTAAAGTGAGCATTTTTGTGCATATTGTATTCCAGACCATATGGGAGCAATATGGACATGCACACCCCATGTGGAACGCCGCATACGGAACCTGTCGCGTGCCCGAGAGTATGAACCACACCAACCATGGAATTGGAAAATGCGGCTCCGGCCAATGTGGCTCCATTTGCCAGAGCAAGACGCCCTTCTCTGTCGGAGGGGTTCTTTATCACATTCAACAGATTATTGCTGATAAGATTGATAGCGGCCATCGCATTGGCGTCGCTCATGGGATTCTTGGCCAGACCGGTATATGCCTCAACGGCATGTGCCATGGCATCCATGGCGGTCGCCGCCGTGATAGCCGGTGGAAGCGTCAGTGTCATACGCGAATCCAGTATGGCAACATTCGGCAGAAGAAAATAGCTTACAAATGCCATCTTCAGATGTCTCTCATGATCCTTTACCACGGCAACCAGAGTAACCTCTGAACCGGTCCCCGAAGTGGTCGGTATCACAACAAGCGGCCTTAAGGCCCTCTTCAATGCGCCGGCACCGCTGAATTTCATCAGGTCATCCGCATTTTCGGAGACAACTATATTCACTCCCTTGGCTGTGTCCATAACGGAACCGCCGCCCACCGCGATAATGGAATCGCAGTCATTATCCCGGTACATGCCAGCCAGTTGGTTGACAATCTTCAGAGACGAATCCTGCGGCACATCATCCGTTATGGCTCCGATGGCAACACTATCCTTTATGGCATCGGTCACTATATTAACCAGCCCGGCAGCGGAAACACCCTTATCCGTGATAATTAACGGCCTGTCGGCATGCAACTGCGCGAGCGCTTCCGGAATTTTTTCAAGCGCGTCATGACCGGCGACTATCTTGACCCTGCAGCAAAATTCATAATATTCAGGTAAATACATAGGCCTGCTCCTTCTATAATCATCAAACAGGTTTGATCTCCCGGCAACCCCATCATCAGAAAGAAATTATCGGTTTGCCTTCCCAGGCATGCTCCAGGATTACCATACAATCGTCCATATTAAATCCGGTACGGCCATCCCCGACAGCTGCCCCGGCTATACCCTGCAGGGCATCTTTCGAAATGCCCGCATCTTTCAGCGTAAGAGGGATACCGCCCCTGGTAATATCGTGTATGTCATGCTGCATATCGTAAATGAAGTTAATTGCCTTTCTGGCCCTCAGCTTCTCCGCCGTGCCGGCATATATTTCGGGACCGGCAATGGGCAGAAGCATGTCAGACATGTGATACCCCTCGCTGTTAATATTATATTCGAGGGCATATGGAAGAAGAATACCCATGCATATCCCATGGGAATGTCCTGAGATATCATCCACAGTCCATCCCAGCTCGTGAATTATTCCTCTCGATGTGCTGGAGAAAGCAACTCCCGCCAAACTGGCGGCGTTGGCCAGCGCAAGACGGCCTTTCCTGTCGCCGGATTTGATCACGTTGACAAGATTTTCCCCGATAAACTGCATGGCGGGATAGGCGTATGTATCGGTCATGGGGTTTTTCGCCGGACAGGTATATGCCTCCGCGCAGTGTGCAAGGGCGATCATCGACGTGGAAACAACCGCGTCCGCCTTCTCAGATGTAATCATACGCGGGTCAATAACCACGAGATCGGGCATCAGGAAACGGGAAGAAAAGACCATACCTCCCAGGGCGGCAAACCCGGATGTCTCAAAACCCGTCCCGGAAGCGGTCGGCACAAAGACAAGGGGTCCCAGAGGATCTTTTATCAAATCATTTCCCGCCGCAGCTTTAAGATCCTCGGGTCTTCCCGAAACAACTACATTAAGCGCCTTGGCCGTATCCATCACGGCCCCTCCACCGGCCGCTATAATTGAATCGCATCCGGTATCGCGATAGATGTTCATGAGTCTCCTGACCAGCTTAAGGTCGGGGACCGAGGGAATACCGTCAAAAACACCCATTGTAATCCCTGAATCCTTAAAAGCGCCTGTGATCTTTCTTATCAACCCCCCTTTGGCGACAACCCTGTCGGTAAGAATAAGTGGTTTTCCGGCGTTCAGAGCATCCAGCTCGACGGGAAGATGCTCCAGCGCCCTGTTACCTGAATTTATTTTTACCGGACACCAGAATTCGTAATTATCTGGGAAGAACATAACGTGCTCCTTTTTGTGTGCGTGTATCAATGATTCTACCGAAAATCCTCATAACTCAACAGAATCATCAATAACCCAATATCGAACGGAAATATATCCGAACCCGGCCGATATGTTTCCGGCCAAACGACCATGCAGGATACCGTTTCACCGCCAGTCTGGCGATAAACTTCGGAAGCAGGTAAACCTCTCCTATATCCAGCACACGGACAATCGCGCAGACGTGAGGAACTTCCCCGTCAACTATCATTCGGTCCCGGGCCGTCGCGACAGTAGTGCTCTCCTGAAAGGTAAACATCAGAATGGCAGCTTCAATACTCTTGATCTTCATATCGAGATCGATGCGTCTGGCGCCGGGCTTCCATCCAAGGTATTTCACGCGCCCTTTTTCGTTTTTACCAACAATCATATATGGACCTTTTGGCATAACTCCAAGACAGAATGTGAAACCCTCTGGGAGTTTTTCAAATTCCCCTTTCACCTCTTTATCAACCCTGGCAGCGGCCTGAATAGCCCTGCCAACAAACCACAACATTATGGCAACATATGCCTTCTTAAATGGTTTATTTCCCGCAGTTATTTCCTTGAAATTATTCATGTTTTTCTCTCTCCGATCATAGTTCCAGCTAATTACCTTCCCATTGTAAAGACAGAAAATATACTTTTTCCATGCCAGAGGTCCTTGCGTATATCTCTCAGCTAAGGATGATGCGTCCGTAAAAAGTCGAGACTGGACGGCAAGGTAAAAAGCTTCAAGGTCAAGGCGCGCAAATCTTGAGGAATGAGGCGTACTTACGGTACGTCGCAGTGACGAGAGATGCCGCGGAACGCAGAAATTGTACTTTTTACGAAGCCGTCAAGAATCAGATCGCAACACCTCCATAGTAATAGCCCCCACGGGACATTCAGAGGCACAAAAGCCACATCCGATACAGGCCTTCTCTTTATCCAGATAGGGATACCCGTGCGGATCGCGGGCCATTGCCTCAGACAGCGAGAGACATCCCGCGGGACACGCGTCTATGCATATAACGCATGACATACATTTCTTCCTGTTGAAAACGGGTTCCTCCCACCGGGAGCGCTTTACCATTTCAGATACAATGCCGAAGCTATCCTCTACTGCTCTTCTGGGACATATCCTGCCGCACGCCCCGCATTCTATGCAAAGCGCATCCTCTATCACGTGGAGCTCTTTTTTCTCTCCATGAATAGCATCCACAGGACATACTTTCTTACACGCTCCGCATCCGTCGCACGCATCAGTTATTCTATAGGCCATCTCTTTCCTCCATGTCCCAGATTATTGCGCCTATATGCCAAGTCTCTCCATACACTCCGCGCCCGGTTTGCCTGTCCTGATGTCCCAGCCAAACTGTCCCCAGTATCCTTCTATCATCGTATCTACATCCACTGCCCTGCCTTTATTAGCGCCACCCGACAGAGGAGGCCTTCCAGCAGCACGATCACTTATCTTAAAATCTTTCGGCTCTATGCCATGTTTTATATTGAACGCCTGCCTAAGTGTCTGTACACGTTCGCCAATTTCCATATACTCTTCCGGCGTTTTGTTCCAACCTGTTGCCGCGTTCAGCCAGTCAAAGGTCGGTATCCTCTTCGATCCCAGAAAAGAACCGAACAGGCAAAGACCGGCTCCGTTTAATACATTTATGAATTTACTGCACGCCGCTCCGATAACAGCTTTCTCTTCATTCACCACGTATTTGGTTCCCTTGAAATAGAGCGGTCCCACCTTCGGCAATCCCTTAACTTTTTTCCACAATTGAAACATCTCATAGTAGAGTCCTGATCCTATTGTGTGCCTGCCCGGTGCCGGTTCAACGCTGTAGTGAAGCGCAAACCCCGGATCATTCCTGCCATCATGCATCGCGAGTTCCTGCCCTCCGGCATGCACTGTGAATCGCTCCGATCCCTTTCCCAGCTTCCGGGCTGCTATCTTGGAACCATCCGCCAGGATATCCCCGATACCTTCCCTGTTTATCATTTTGTCTATAAGGGCAATTATCGCGCTGGAGTTTCCCCATGTGAGTTCAATCCCGTCCGTATCTTCCTTTGTAAGTATCCCCTCTTCATAACACTCAATGGCGAAGGCTGCCGTTGCGCCCGCTGATATTGTATCCATACCGGCCCTGTTCAGGGTTTCATTAAGCTCGAAAAGGCTGTCTACGTCCTCATTCATGCATAGGCCCCCCAGAGCAAGTACCGTTTCATATTCCGGTTTATGGGTTTCGTTGTACTTCCCCGTCATTGAACAGATCCCACCACAACCCAGAGGACATGAATAGCAGTGATACTTTATCATCTCACAATCCGTGAATACACCCGGATTAGTGCTTATGGATTTTTTGCGTCCGAAGTCAGTATTGTTTCCCTTCCAGTTCTTTATCGGGGCATCACCCATCTCAACGGACATCTGGTTCATACTTACCGTGCCCCATTTTCGGAGGAGTATCTTGTACAACATACCGTCCTGGGCAAGCACTGTGGGCATCACTCTCATCAATGCTCCGACATACGATGTCATTGATCCGGGTATGAAGGGCGGCTGAAATTGAACCCACTTATTACACTTCCTGCTCAGTTTCTTTATTTCTTCCCTGTTATGAACGGAAATCCTCTTCGCGCCCTCAAGAACCAGCGCCTTCAACATCTTTGATCCCATTACAGCGCCGAGACCCGATCGGGCAGCCATTCTTCCTCTGTCATTGGATATACCGGATATCAATGATATCTTTTCGCCGGAAGGACCTATAAGGGCAACCCTGGCATTTCCGGCAGTCTCTTCCAGCAGCATCCTTTCGGCTTCTACCGTATCCATGCCCCATATATGAGAAGCGTCGCGAAGCCGGGCTTTTCCATTCTTAATGTGAAGATACACCGGTTTGTCGCTTATTCCCCTGAAGAATATACCGTCATATCCACACCGCTTTATGGCGGGCGAAAAATTGCCGCCACAGTTCGCATCACCCCAGCCGCCGGTAAGAGGAGATTTTCCCACGACCATCCATCTACCCGCAAAGAGGCTGCCGGTACCGGTCAGAAGACCGGAGACAAAACCCAGGATATTATCAGGACCGAGCGGGTCCGCGTCTGCGGGTATTCTGTTGTAAAGGAGAGAAGCGGCAAGCCCCATACCGGACAGGTATTTCTCATATACATCATCCGGCACTATTTCCTCTTTTATATCCCCCGCAGTCAGGTCAACCATTAAGATCTTGCCCATATATCCCTTGTCCATAAAGCCCTCCTTACAAACCGCAAAACCATTACAAAACAGGGTAAGCGAAACAGACAGCCGCTGATCACGTTGCCAGCCCTCTCTCAAGACTGTCCAAGTAAGAGATTTATAGAATAAAACAGATATAAGTCAAGGAAAACTTACTCCTGGTTTTCCTCCCTGTATATATGTCGCACCATGACCTGAATCTGTAAATTATTTGTAGAATTTTCTTATAATTTATATTAGAATGGTAAAATCTTTCAGAAAAAGAGGTCATAATGAGATTTGACATAGCAAAAAGCGGAACAGGAATAGCATACGAGATACGCAACATAGTAAATATTGCGGAGAAGTTGAAGGAATACGGCGTTGATGTTACCTGGGAGAACATCGGAGACCCCGTAGTAAAGGGGGAAAAGATTCCTGAATGGATGAAAGACACACTGGCCGACATCATGAAGAACGACATGTCGTACGCCTATTCCCCTACCAAGGGCATGGAAGAAACCAGGGAATTTCTCACGGAGAAGGTAAACAAGAGGGGGAAATACCAGCTTGACAAAGAAGATATTATCTTTTTCAACGGGCTTGGAGACGCGATCGCGCGGGCATACAGCTCCATAAGAATTGATGCCCGCATTATAATGCCGGAGCCGACATATTCCACACATCTACTCGCGGAGATTCATCATGCCTCGTTTCCGCCAAACACTTACAGGATGAATCCCTACCACAACTGGCATCCGGATATCGCGGAACTGGAACGAAAGGTGAAAAGCCATAATACCATTGTCGGCGCCCTCGTCATAAATCCCGACAATCCGACCGGATTTGTCTATCCGGAAGAGAGTCTCAGAAAGGTTGTAAAGATCGCGAAAGACTACGACTTATTCCTTGTTTTCGATGAGACTTATCACAATATTCTGTACAATGGATGTAAAACTCTTCCTCTTTCAGATATTATCGAAGATGTTCCCGCCATCAGCATGAAGGGCATCTCAAAGGAATTCCCCTGGCCCGGGGCACGGTGCGGATGGATAGAGGTATACAACGCAGATAAAGATGAAACCTTCGCAAGATATATAGATGCCATATTGACGCAGAAGATGGCCGAAGTCTGCTCCACAACGCTGCCCCAGATGGCCATTCCGAGGATTATGACCCATCCCGAGTATCAGAAATATCTGGACAGCAGGGTCAAACACTATGAAAGGCTTTCCAATATAGCATACAACATTCTTAAGGATGTCCCCTATATTGTGGTAAACAGGACAAATGGCGCCTTTTACATGACTATTGTATTCAACGAGGCGGTACTCAACGACAGACAGAAATTACACATAAAAAAGGCTCCCATAAAGACTTACGTGGAAGAGATAGCGAGTGCCCATATAGAAAATGACAAACGTTTCGTTTACTATCTCCTGGGAGCCACCGGGATATGCGTGGTGCCTTTGACATCATTTTTTACCGCGCTGCCGGGCTTCAGATTAACACTGCTGGAAAAAGACGAAGCCAGATTCGAAAAAACGATAAATACATTAGCGAAAAAAATCGTTGAATACATCGAGTCTTCAAAGTAGGAACATCAATATTGATGATTCTGTTGATTAATGAGGATTTTCGTTCAATATCAAGGCGTGCGAAAAAAATAACCGCAGGTGCCCCGCAGGAAATGTCCTTGGGGTGCATATAGTTGATATTCCGAGGATTATTTGTTGAGCATAACGCAGAGATTGGGCGAAAAAACCATTAATAAACAGGATCATTGATGCGGATTGACAAATCACCGGCTATTATAGCCTCCATGTTCGACAGGATCGCCTCCACCTACGATCTGCTCAATTTCACACTTTCATTCTCCATGGATGACCGCTGGAGAAAAACTGTCATATCGTCCCTGAATATCAAGAATGGTGACAAGGTACTTGACATAGCAACCGGCACCGGAGATATGGCGGCCCGCGCCTTCAGGACAGCCGGATGCACGGTCACAGGCCTGGATATATCCCGCAGAATGCTGGACATTGCCGCTCAAAAAAACAAAAGCTCCCGCGGGAGCTTCCTTATAACTGCGGGGGATGCCATCGCCATGCCCTTCTCGAACGAAACCTTTGATCATGCAATGACAGCCTTCGGAATAAGAAACATGTCAGATCTTCCCGCCTTCCTGGACGAGGTTTTCAGGGTGCTTAAAGATGGAGGGAAAATGGCGGTGCTTGAACTCTCGGTCCCCTCTCATCTCCCCTGGAAATGGGTGTATCTTGCCTATTTCAAGGTCATACTCCCTGTTATCGGTGGACTTATATCGGGAGATTTTAAGGCCTACCGGTATCTGCGGGATTCAGTGATGGGATTTCCCCCTCCCGGTGAGCTTGAACGCCTGATGAAAGAGAGTGGGTTCAAAGTTATACAATCATCACCTCTGTTCTTCGAAATCGCACACATCTACCTCTTGAAAAAGGTAACTACTGAGGTATAAAATCAATCCTGATAAAAAGTGACGATATGGTTTTGACATTAAGCAGATAGCGACAATTTGAAAACCAGCTTTGAAGTTACAACATTAATTTCCTGTACTCAATTAATGGACAGATTTATTCCATTTTTGCGTTAGCTTTGCTTCTTCCTGAACCACTCAGTTTTCGAAGCAAAACAAGTATAGAAGATTACATTTGATAATTAACCCAAGTTTAACCCCATTCCGAACACAACTACAGTGATGTCATGTGGTTAAAGCTGAGTGGCCAAATTTATGGTCACTACATCTTTACATCTCAACCTTTGTACGCTTCA